>JBDHDN010000118.1:0-9336 GCA_039591485.1 Gemmatimonadota bacterium | reverse complement strand
AGCTGCGGGAACAGGGCGTTGTACTGCCAGTCGCCCGAGCGACCGGCATACCAGATGTAGCGACCGTCAGGTGTCACCGCCGCCCCGACCGTCTTGAAGGACGCCGGTGTGCGGATCACGGGCATGGGAGTGCCTCGGCGCACGTTGTAGATCTGCAACTTCGCCGCGCCGCCCAGCCCGCGCGCCCGGCTCACGACGATGTGTTCGCCGTCCGGCAACCACTCCGGCGAGAGATACAGGCTCGAGTTGCCCCGGGTCACCTGAGTGGTATCGGTGAAGTCCAGTCGCATGGTCCAGAGGTTGTCGCCGCCACTCCGGTCGGAGATGAAGGCGATGGATTCGCCGTCGGGGCTGAACCGCGGCTGGGCATCGAACGCCATGCCTTCGGTGATGCGGGTCGCCGTACCGCCGGTGATCGGCAGCGTGTAGAGATCCCCCAGAAGATCGAATACGATGGTCCGACCGTCCGGGCTCACGTCGAGCGACATCCACGTGCCTTTGGTGGCGGTGAAGCTCGCCTTGCGCGCCGACTGGAGTGGAAGAGGCTTCTTGTCGTTGTTCGAGCCGCCAGGCTGGCGTCCTCCCTGGCCTGCCGCGGGCGCCTGGAGCGAGACCGAGAGCATCGCCGCCACCGCCGCGGCTCGGGGGAGAGCGTTCATCGTGCGTCTCCAGGTGAGGAATCGCGTGGCGTTCACTGGGCACCTCCCCGTACGCCGGCCGCGACATCGGGCGCCACGTGTCGCCACGGCTCGTCCGGAGCCGGCACCTCCCGTGGCCAGATTTCATCGAGCGTGCTCCCCTCGTAGAGCCGGCCGTTCTTCATCACGTAGTTGATGGTGTTCGTGTTACGGATATCGTCGCGTGGATCGCCGTCGAGGACGATTAAGTCCGCGAGCTTGCCGACCTCGATCGAGCCGAGGTCGCGCCCCAGGCCGATCGCCTCGGCGCCAAGGATGGTAGCGGCGCGCAGCGCGTCGTGCTCGTCCATGCCCCCACTCTGCATGGCCCATAGCTCCCAATGGAAGCCGAGCCCTTGAAGCTGGCCGTGACTGCCGACGCCGGCACGCCCTCCGGCCTCCACGAGATCCTTGAGCCACGCCGCGTGCTTGCGGAACGCGTACTCGTCGTCGTGGAACCACCCCCCTGGCCCCGGGCCCGGGTTCCGCCGTCGGATCTTCGCATCCAGCTCCGCCTTGGGCGTGAAGTGCGCGAGCTTGTCATCGCCGGCCACGTCTTCAGTGGTATAGAAGTAGTTCTCCGCCCACGGTCCCCCATAGCTGACCAACAGCGTCGGTGAGTTGGTGGTCTCGGACACCTTGAACAACTCGATGACGTCCTCGTAGGCCGGGATGATCGGCAGCGTGTGCTCGATGCCGGGATAGCCGTCCATCGCGTGCGTCAGGTCGAGCCGGTAGTCCAGGCCACCCTCGGTCGTCGGCATCAACTCCAGCTCGCGCGCTGCCATGATCAACCACTGCCGCTGTCGGCGATTGCCCGACATGTACATCTTGAACGTCTTCGTATCGTAGTAGTCGCTGTAGCGACGCAGGACGTCACGTGCATGGTCCAGGCTGTTGATGCCTTCCGTGCGAAACACACCCGGGCCCGTCGAATACACCCGCGGCCCCGGCATCCCTCCCGCCTCCACCAGGTCGGCATACGACAGCACGTCGGTGGTCGCGGTCTGGGGATCCCTGGTCGTGGTTACGCCGTAGGCGAGGTTCGCAGAGTAGATCCACGGCCGGGTCCAGTGGAGACCCCACAAGTTCCACATGTGGGAGTGCGTGTCTACAAAGCCCGGGATGATCGTCCTACCGCTGACGTCGACCACTCGGGCTCCCGCCGGCGCATCGCCTCGCGGCCCGACGCGCGTGATGCGGTTGTTCTCCACGACAAGGTCTGCGTCCTCGATGACTTCGCGGTCGCGCATGGTGATGACGCGCGCGCCGCGCAAGACAACGGTGCCTTCCGGAATGTCACGCGACGCGGTGACCCGTATCCGGGTCTCCTCGGGACGATAGCCATCACGCTCGCGCACTCCCGCCTCGGCACCCGCCGCGCGGAGGCTGTCATCGACCGCCTCCGCTCGATCCAGCTCGTACGTGACGAAGGCGTTGCCGATCGACCAGTGTACCGTGCGGCCGTCGGCGCCCCAGGCGGCGAACTCGCCACCGATATCGGTGAGCTTGCGCACGGGAACCGCCGCGGAGTCCGGCTTGGTGACGAGGACGGTCGGAACCTGACCCCCGACCTTCGGCACGGCCACGACGTACACGTCGTTGTTCACCTGTGCCAGCGCGAGATCTCCTTGCGGGGCCATGAGGACGAGGTCCGCCGACAGCTGCGGGAGGGTGGGCTCGCGCGCCTCGTCGGAGTAGTCGGTCGGCAACAGAATATCCGAGGTCGGCGACGGCTCCCACCCTCCTGCGAAGATCGGATACCGCCAGGTGACCCGGAGATGCGCCTTGGGATCGGTATCGTTCCAACGGGACGAGACCAGGGCGACGGTCGTAGGCTGACCTTCCGCCCCGGGGATCCGGCCGTAGTAGAAAATGCGATCCGGATCGCTCGTGAAATGCGGCTTGGACCGGCCGTTGGTCGGTCCGATGACCGTCACGTCACCCCCGTCCGCAGGCACCCATACGAACTCCGCTCCGAGGCCGCCGAAGACGAACGGATCGATGGCCTCGTGCAGATCGCGGGCCGAGGCTCGCATCGCCACGATCCGACGACCGTTCGATGACCACGCCGTCTGCTGGTAGTAGGCTGACTCAGTCGTGAGCTGCCGCGGCGTGCCGCCCGCCGCGGCCACACGCATGATATGGCCCTCGTTGTCGTCCCAGGTGACGTACGCGATCGACCGGCCGTCCGGCGACCACGTCGGGTAGTACTCACCCACCTCCTGATCGGTCAGCCGGCGCGGTGTGCCGTTGGGCAGGTCCACCACGTAGAGCCGATCGAGGGCCGTGAAGGCAAGGCGAGTCCCATCTGGGGACGGGGCACCATCCCGGATCTGCTGGACCGTGAAGGTCGGTGTATCCTCGATCGGATACTCGAACGCGACATCGGGGCCGACCGGCACCTCAGCGTTGACCGTGAATGGGATCTTCGAGGGATCGGCACCGTCCACCGGCACGCGCCAGATCTCCCCACCATAGGACAGGACGACAGCGCGGGAATCCGGGGTGAAGGAGAATCCGGGAAGTACGTCCATGTTCGCGACCGACTCCTGCTCGTCGCGCTGGATGGGATAGGCCAGCCACCGTTCCTCGCCGGTGGCCAACTCGCGCAGCCGGAGTCCGGTTTCCACATCGAGGCGCGAGCCATAGGCGAGCCACTTGCCGTCAGGGGAGAGCGCCGGTCGAAACGCGGAGCCGTACCGGGAGCTCATCGTAGTGCGGCTGCCCGTCTCCCGGTCGTACACACCGAGCTGATACTGCGGCAGGACGGCATTGTACTGCCACGCGCTAGAACGCTGAGCGTACCACACGTACCGCTCGTCGGGTCCGAAGGCCGGGCCGAGCATCCGGAGTCCGGCCGGCGAGCGCACGAGCGGCAGTCCAGTCCCGCCCTTCACGTGGTACAGCCACAATTTCTCGAGGCCCTGCAGGGGCGCAGCCCGCGACACGACGATGTATTGGCCATCGGGCGTCCAGTCCGGGGACAGGAACCGGCTGGCAACACCCGAGGTGAGCTGGAGGGTGTCCCGATCATCGAGCGACAGCAGCCAGACGTTGTCATCACCACTGCGGTCCGACACGAACACGATCGCCGACCCGTCCGGGCTGAATCGGGGCTGCATGTCGTGAGCGAGCCCGCTCGTGAGCCGAGTGGCTTCGCCGCCCTCGATCGGGATCGAATACAGATCGCCCAGCAGGTCAAAGACGATCGTCTGCCCGTCCGGGCTGACGTCCAGGGAAATCCATGTGCCGCGACTGGTCGTGAACCGCGCCCAGCGGGCCGGTTCGAGTGGCAGCCCGATCGAGTCCGACTCGGCCTTGGAACTCTGGGCCTGCTGAGCCCCGACCGGTGCGGATACAACCAACACGAGGAGCGCGGCTGTGAGCCAGCCTGCGCGTCTGGAGAGATGCATGCTCTCGCTCCGAGGCGTGTGGATGACCTTTGTGATCGAAGTCAGGCGGCAGTGCCACGCACCGCCTCATCAAGGTCCCAGCCGAACCGCCGAGGGCCCGGAGGCAGAACCGGTCTCGGCGGGACGGAGGAATATGGCACAGAATAGCAATATTGGAAAGTGATTCGTGTGCTGTCGGAATTCTGACCGACCTCGAGGACCCGGGCGCCTCGTCGGGGTTAGCGCGCCAACCGGTAGATCGCTCCAGTAAGGCGAACGATGTACAGCTCACCCGCTGCATCCTCGCCAAACGAGACGATCTGGGACAGGGTTCCGAGATCGCCGCTGTGATCCCGTGGATCCACCGCGACGCCACCCGAGTATCGGAAACTCCGGATCCAGCCGGCGCAATAGTCCGCGTAGAGGTAGCGACCCACCATATCGGGCAGCAGGCCGCCCCGATAGACGTACCCTCCCGTCACCGAGCAGGCACCGCCCGTGTGCGGGTACTCCACGGTGGGCAGCACGAGTCCGGACTGATCGCACGAGACGGCATTGTAGCAGTGTGCGCCCTCCATGACGTTCCAGCCGTAGTTCTCGCCTCCGGCACTCACCGACGGCTGAACGTCGATCTCCTCCCAAGCGCCCTGACCGACATCGCCGATGTAGAGATCGCCGGTCTCGCGGTCGAACGAGTAGCGCCATGGATTCCGCAGCCCGTACACCCAGATCTCCTTCGCGGCCGCCGCGTCGCTCACCAGCGGATTGTCGATCGGGATGGCGTAGGGCGAGCCCCCGTCCACGTTCAGACGGAGAATCGCCCCGAGGACGGTCGTGCTGTCCTGCCCGTTGCGCAGCGGGTCGCCGCCGGACCCACCGTCACCGAGCCCGACATAGAGCATCCCGTCCGGACCGAACGCCACGAGACCGCCGTTGTGGTTGGTGTACGGTTGTTCCGTGAACAGCACGAGGGACTCGCTCGAGGGATCGGCGACGTCGAAATCCGTGCCGTCGGTCAGGAAGCGCGACACCCGACTGTCGCCGTTGACGTCGGTGTACAGGACGAAGAACTCGCGGTTTGCGGCGTGCAGCGGGTGGAACGCGACGCTGAGCAGTCCCTGCTCTCCCCCGGCCTTCACCTGCCCTGATATGTCGAGGAACGGCGTCGGCAGCACCGTGCCGTCCTTGATGATCCAAATCACGCCGCCTCGCTCGACGACGAAGAGGCGAGACGAATCGGTCGGCGCATGCGTGATGTGGACCGGGCTCTGGAAACCGCTCGCCACCAACTCGAGCGTGAGCGGATCCGGCGGAGGCTCTTCGACCACGATGGCCGTCACCACCACCCCGACCGACACGCCCCGGTAGGTGGCGACGACCAGGGCTACCCCACCGGTGACGGCCTCCACCCGGGCCGAGCGGTCACCGGTCGACAACACCTCGATGACGTCGGGGCCCTCGCTCTCCCAACTCACGACCACGTCCAGCGTATCCCCCGCGCCGTCGATGACGTGCGCCTCGAGGTCGCCCGTCTCGCCGACGTTTAGGGTGTCGAATCCGTGCTCGATCGCAATGCGCCACCCTGCCACGGTCGCAACGAGCGCGCCCCCCCCGGCTTCGGGCTCGAGGGGCACACTCAACGCCGCTTGCGGCGACCCGCTCAGGTCGAGGGTCACCGAGCCGCTGTGCGTCCGGCTGTCACCGGCGTCGAATGCTCTGACGGTGACGGTCCGATCGGGACCCTCGGGCACGTCGAACGTCGCCGTCGCGAAGCCCTCTGCGATCGTCCCCTGGACGGTGATCGGCTGGGCGAGATCCGGGGCGGACACTTCGAGCGTCACCAGGCTGATACCCGTCTCGTACACTCTCAGGCTCAGTGCCAGTGGGATCACACCGCGTTCCGGAGACGTACTCTCACCGGAACAGGCCGCGAGCAGGACACCGAACAGCACGGCGCCCCGAACACGATTGGGGATGAAATTGGTCGGCATGTACGGAAGCTAGCACGCGTAGGGGCCGGGCCCAACCGCTCCCGACGGATCCACCGCAGAGGCACGACGGTGCGCTAGTGCAGGGCCTTCACGCGGATGTTGCGGAAGTACACGGGACTGATGTCATCGTGGTTCTGCAGGCCGATGTAACCGCGCGGGGCGAAGTCGGCTACCTTGCCCCGAGGCTCAGCCGTCCAGTCGAGCACCTGCGTCCCGTTCAGCTCGATCGTGATTTGGTCGGCGATGAACGAGATGCGGTACTGATTCCACTGGCCTGGCGGGTTCGACGCGCGGGCCATCGGCGCTGCGGCGTCGTAGACCGCACCCGTGCCGTGGATTCCCTCCCCCGCATCGGCAATCTGGATCTCGAACGCGTGGTAGATGTAGTCGTCGCTCACCGGCACCTCCGGTACACGCACGAACACGCCGGAGTTCGTTCGTTCGTCGCCGCACCTGAACTCCAGCTCGAGCACGAAATCACCGTATTGCCGGGCTGCATACCAGAAGAGCCCCATTCCGCCGTGCGACGTCAGCACACCCGATTCGGGATCGAGTTCGAAGTATCCCGGGCCGTAGTGATTCCAACCCTGCTTGGTGTAGCGGCCGTTCTGCTGGATCAGGATCGGCTCGAATCCCTCCTGCAGGGCAGCTGCCGCCGTCTCACGCGGCTCCTCAACGGACGTCGAGTCCGCTGCAAGGGCGCGATACACCCCGATGGCACACGCCACGGCTCCGACGCCAACAGCGATGGTTCGTCTCATGGTCGCATTCCCCTCCAGCAGTGTTCAGCTCGACGTCAGCCGGCTTTGGGATTCCACTCGCCCCGTGCCACGGCAGGGACAAACGTCTCGAGCCCATCGGGCGGGAAGGCGATCGTCTTCCCTTGCTCCGCGCTCATGTACGCGGTCATCAGCAGGTCCGCCACCGCCACGCCGTCTCCGAAGGTCTCGTCGGGCTGCTGGCCGGCGCGGAATGCCTGCACCATGTGCCGGTTCTCCGCGAGGTAGCCGTACTCGCTCTCCTCGTCGCTGACGATCGGCATCAGGCCCATCTCGGCGTTCTGCTTCTCGACGAGGTCCTCGCCCGCCTCGCCCGTCACCTTGCGGCTGAAGAACACCTTCGGACCGGCGTCGAGCGTATTCACGCTGAGAGAGTACTCCGGACCCAGCAGCTCCATCGTGTGCCGCAGGCCTGCGCCGACGTAGCACCAGGACGTACTGGCCTCCACGATACGCTCGTTGCCCTGGGCATCGCGATACTCGACGAGCGCGCGGGCGAAATCCTCGGAGGGCCGGGTCCGATAATCCGTGGCACCGCCGCTCTGGGCTGCCAACTGGTCCGCATAGTGCGGCTGCTGCCACTTCAAGCAGGACGTGTGCGCCGACACGCGGACCGGGGTCAGCACGTCCCGCGGTGCGCCCGGCGGCGTGAGCAGGAACCGCGCGACCTCGACCGAATGGCACATCATGTCGTTCAGCACGCCCCCACCCTGGAGCGATCCGTCCCAGAACCACGGCATGTGCGGGCCGCTGTGTTCCTCCGTCGCGCGCGCCAGGAACGGCGCACCGGTGAGGGAGGCCCCCCGGGACCACAGAATCGACTTTCCACGCACCACGGCAGGAGCGAACAGCTGGTTCTCCAGGTAGCCGTGGAGCAATCCCGCACGCTCCACCAGCTCGAGCATCCGCCGCGCCTCTGCCGAGGTTCGCCCAAGCGGCTTCTCGCACGCGACCCCGATCAGCTCGCCCTTCCCACTCTCGACGGCGTGGGCGATCTCCTCCATGACCTCGATCCGCGTGAAGTTCGGCGAGCAAATCCAGATGGCGTCGATCGCCGGGTCGGCGACCATCTCCGTAATGGAGCCAAACGGCTGCGCGTCGCCCACCCCGAGGGAGCGCGCGACGGCCGCCGCTTCTTCGGCAGTACCGCCGCGGCCTACGACGCCGCGGACATCGGCGTCCCGCACGCCGACGAACGAGCGGATGTGGAACCGGGCCACGAACCCGGCGCCGACGAACCCGACGCCCAATCGCTGCTTACGTGCCATACCCGCTGCCGCCTTTCACCTATTCGAAGTCTCGACCGTCAGCGCGGTGCGCCGGTGTGCTCGTCCGCACGTCCGCGCCCCGTCCAACCCGGCGCCCGCCGGTCCTACGCAGCTTGGTCGCCTGCTGCCGTCGTCCCGCCTCGATCGACACGATCGTTGAAGAGCAGGGCGAAGCCTACCATTATCACGGCCGCAAACGCCGCCGGGATAAACCAGAACTGCCGCCACTGACCGAGCGTCAGCGTATCCGCGCCGCCCAAGAACGCGTTGAAGAGATTGCCCGCGGCCTGCGCGCCGATCAACATACCCAGCCCGTAGGTGACCAATACCAACATCCCCTGCGCCTGGCCGCGGATCGCGGGAGTCGACTTCTTGTCGACATAAATCTGGCCGGTGACGAAGAAGAAGTCGTAGCAGATGCCGTGCAGCAGGATGCCGAGGATGATCATCCAGAAGATCTCGCCCGGTGCTGCCAGCGCGAATAGTGCGTAGCGCAGCACCCACGCCCCCATTCCGGCAACGAGCATCCACTTCACACCCAAGCGGACGAAGAACAACGGCATCAAGAGCATGAAGATCACTTCGGACATCTGCCCCAGCGTCTGCGTGCTCGCGATGTTCTGGAACCCGGTCGCCTCGAGGAACAGCTGGGTGAAGTTGTAGTACGCCGCCAGTGGGATGGAGATCAGCAGCGACGCCCCGAGAAACACGTAAAACGGTGTGCTCCCCAGGGCCTTCAACGCGTCGAGCCCCACGATGCTACGCAGCGAGACCCTCTCGCCCGCGGCCGGCGGCGGCGTGTGCGGCAGCGAGAAGCTGTACAGGCCAAGGACGATGCTCATCAAGGCCGCCATGTAGAGCGGCATCGGCGTTTGCTCGGGAAGCGCTCCACCCGTCACGAACTGCCGGAGCACCAGGCTCACGACGAGACCGGCAACGATCCAGCCGATCGTGCCAAACACCCGGATCAGTGGGAAGTGCTTCTCCTGATCGACGATGTTGTGAAACGCGATCGAGTTCGCCAGGCCGAGGGTCGGCATGTAGCAGAGGTTGTAGAGCAAGAGGAGCAGCACGAACAGCACCGGTGTACCGCTGAACTGGGGTACGGTCAGCAGGACCATGCCCCCGAGGAGGTGCAAGACCCCCAGGACCTTTTCGGTTGAGAAATAGCGATCGGCCACCAGCCCCAGAAAGAATGGCGCCGCGATCGCCGCGATCGGGTTGAC
>JBDHDN010000117.1:0-9463 GCA_039591485.1 Gemmatimonadota bacterium | reverse complement strand
TGGACTCGGGCCGAATACGATCGCTCCCGGTGTCGAAGTAGATCCCCCGGGTGGAGACACGACCGTCGGCTTCGAGCACGTCGTACAGGTCCTTGCCGCCGGCCGCGACCCGGATCGGGCCAAGGAGGATCGGCCGGTCTTCATCCGCCACGTAGTCGTTGAGGAATATGATCTCGCTCGAGCGTGCCACATTGGCGTTTGGGACGTTCGCCACCCGGCGCTCGCCCACGTACATCTTCACGTAGCGTCCATCGGCCATGATGCGAATCGGCGTCAGCGCCTCGTTGATCTCCCGAGCCGGATTCGTTGCCTTCACGCCTTTCCCATCCCGGTCCTCGACCCCGGTCCCCCGTCCATCGACTTGGAAATAATTGCCCTCGTAGCCGGATCCCATGCCGGTACCTTTGAGCTCCGACGTCAGCACCACCAGCCGCTGGTTCCCGTGGGCGAGGTACGCCTCGAGCTCGACGGTGAACATCTCGGGAAGATCCTCCGGCAGGACGATCTTGAACGCTGCCCCGCGAGGCCCCGTGTTGCGGAGCAGCTGCCGCCCCTCCCACTCCACGACGTCCCAGTTGCCCCGCATGAACTCGAGCCGACGGGGGAAGTCACCCACGTTGTCGTCGGCGTAGTCTTCGACGAACAACACGCGGTCTCCCGCCACGAAGTCGTAATTCGCCCATGCCCCTTCGCCGGGCTTCGGTTGGCGTGCGGCGGTGAGATCGACGCCCGCCTCGTCGGCTGCCTGCTCCCGGTCGGTGATCGGAGCGCCGTCGTCGTCCGTGATCACCTCACCGTTCTCGTCCGTGTAGATGACCGGCTTGCCTTCCTCCTCCGCCTCTTCAACACAGGTCGGATCGTCGAGCGCGCACCGGACCGCGTCACGCAGGAGTCTGTCGACCTGGTCTGCGGCTTCGTCCGTGACCGCCTTCTCGGCCGCCTTCTTCAGCTTGCCGAGCTGGGCGTCCGCCGGTGAGGCGGTGAGGAGGAGCGCCGCCACGAGCATCGAGGCGAGTGAGGAGAGTGAGCGAAATCCGCGTAGACCCTGAAAACATCGCATCCGTTACTTCTCCGCAGCTAGAGCGTCAAGCACAGTCCTCGCCGACCCGTCATTACGACCGCAGGACTCAAGTATGGGCAATGAAGATGGTCAGCGGGGAGCCGACGTCAAGTAAGCGAGGGATCGTGCACCTCGAGCGATGCGGGGGGGCATCTGGTGGGTGCAACGAGTCATGCGCGCCGCTCGCATCGGGAGGGCGGGGGTCGAGCTTGGGGCGGCGTTGCCGCCTCGCCCTTCTCGGGTCCAATCCCGTCGGGGCGCCGACGGCGGGATCCTGCAGCAGCGTGGGCGCTTCGCGGGAAGGCGGCACCGGGGCGGTCTTCGAAACCCCAGCGGTCAGCGCACGTACTGTCCGTATCCTTGGCTACGTCCCGAGAGAGTGTGTCCCATGCGACGGTCCCTACGGTGCCTCTTGACCGGTGTCGCCGCGACGGTGGCAAGCGTAACGGCGGCCGCTGCTCAGGAGTTGGCGCACGACTCCGTCCGTTCCACGCGATACGAGGAGACGTTCGACCTCGTCTGGCAGACGGTGGCGAGCGGATTCTATGACCCTGCATTCGGAGGTAGGGACTGGGAAGCCATCGGACGGGAGTTTCGCGCGCGCGCAGTCCAGGCGCCGTCGGACTCCGGTTTCTACGTGACGCTGAACGCGATGCTGTTCCGGCTCGGGGTGTCACACATCGGTGTCATCCCGGAGGACCATCCGGAGTGGATCGGTGCACCTGCGGTCTTTGCAGATGGGGACATCGGCGTCGAGGTTCGAGTCGTCGGGGGACAGATCGTCGTCACACGAGTACGGCCAGACTCACCTGGCGCGTTGGCGGGGCTGCGACCCGGAGCCGTCGTCCGCGAAGTGAACGGCCTGACCGTGGAGCAGCTGCGACGGGAGGCCCTTGCGGAGCCGCGGCCGGCGCTGGACGACAGACTCCTCGTAAACGAGCGGGTGCAGGCCGAGTTCTACGGTCCTGCCGGCGCCGAGACGGCCGTCTCCTGGATCGAGCGCGACGGCTCCGCTCGCGCGGTGTCCCTCCTCCGGGAGGAGCGTCCGGGAGGAACCGAGTTCATGGATGGCCTCCCGCCGATGTTCCTCGAGTGCGAGGTGCGGTGGGAGCGGGCCGACATCGGCTACATCCGGTTCAACGCGTTCCATCCGCGTCTGCTGGATCGGATCCTCGCTGCGCTCGACGAGTTTCAACGAGCGGCAGGAGTGATCATCGATGTCCGCGGCAACGTGGGAGGCGCGATCGGGGTGCGTCGTGCGTTGGTCGAGCGGCTCGTGCCCGAAGCGGTCCCATTCTGGACGTACCGCTACCGCGATCGCACGGAGGAGCTGGTGGTGGAGCCGGCGTCCACGACGTATGGAGGGACGCTGGTCGTCCTGACGGACGCGATGAGCGCGTCGTCTGCGGAGGAGTTCGCGGGGGGCCTCCAGGCTATCGGACGAGCGACGGTGGTCGGCGTACGTACCCCCGGCAATGTGCTCGTCGCCGAAGTGGTGCAGCTGCCCTACGGTGCAACGCTGGTGTTCCCTGTCGCTGAAACCCGAGTGGCCGACGGCACCGTGCTCGAGGGTCGGGGCGTGATCCCGGATCATCCCGTTGCGCTCACTCCCGAAAGCCTGGCGGAAGGCCGCGATCTGCACCTCGAGGTCGCGGTGGCCGTCGTCGAGGGTCGCGCACTCCCGACCCTCGAGCCAGCGTCGTCATGGCCCCGTCAGCGATGAAGTGACGACCCAAATACATGCGTGAGAGGCTCACGACGAGCGGCCACGCGGCCCCCGTCCCGACGCTCCGTGTTCCTGTCAGGAGACGTGGATGTTCTGGTTCATCCGGAACAGGTTGCCCGCATCGTACTTCTTCTTGACCTCGACCAGCCGCTGGTCACTGGCACCGTCATTCTGCGCAACCCGATCCTGGTCGTCGCCGGCCATGAAGTTGATGTAGCCGCCCTCCTCGGAATGAGGGGCGTGGCCGCGTAGTAGTCCCGAACCCAGGCGATGTTGTCCTCGTTGTCGCTCGGATCCTCCCACATGCCGGCGATCACCGTCGCGAAGCTCGCGTCGCGGTGCCCGAACGCCGTCGCGTCCGGCACAACGCGGTGGCAGGCACCGTTGATGGGGGAGATGTGCATAGGGGACTGCACCGCCGGCACCTCCCGCCTCTCGACCGCACTTACCGACCGTACGCCGCCTCGGCCAGTGACAGTGGCACCCAGGACGAGCGCGCAGGCCAATGTGAGGACCGGACGAGGTGAGTGTGACAGCGACGGCACACTCTAATAGGGCACGTGCTTCACGCGCGTCAACTCGGAGATCGCGCCGCGCCTGAGGGTGTGTGTGTGACCTCGGCATCCGGCGCTGGCGCCGCGACCCTGTTGTCTCCCCGGCTGGCGCCTCATCTTCCTGGTGCGCCCGAAGTGGAGGGGATGCACGGCCCCGATGGAGGACGCGTGTGAGTGTGCACCGAAACGCGGGCGCGGCGCCAGCTGACTCGGTCGACGAAACCGAAGACTCCGGAGGTGATCACGATGCGGCTTGACCATCCGCGCACGGTACGGTTGGGCGCAGCACTCCTCGGGATCACGCTGCTCAGCTCCTGCACGCGTTCGAACGTGGAGGTGTTCGTCCAGGGATCCCCGGTCCACGGCGCGAACGGGATCATGTTCGACGCACGGGATCGCTTGCACGTCGCGAGTGTCGTGGGGCGGGAGATCGTGGTCATGGATCGGGAGTCCGGTGCCGTCGTCGATCGGATCGGGCCGGAACGGGGCGTCGAGGGCCCCGATGACCTCGCCATCGCTGCGGACGGGACGCTGTACTGGACCTCCCTCCTGACCGGGGAAGTCGGACGCCTCTCACCGGCCGGTGAGCAGCGAGGGCAGTCGGTGAGCCCCGGGGTCAACCCCATCACGCTCTCCGACGACGGGCGACTCTTCGTGGCGCTCGACTTTCTGGGCGATGCCCTGTACGAACTCGATCCCGCCCTCGAGGAGCCGCCGCGGCTCATCGTCGAGAACCTGGGCATGATGAACGGCATGGATTGGGGTCCGGACGGGTTGCTCTACGGCCCGATCTGGACCGGGGGACGGGTGGCACGGGTGAATGTCGAAACGGGTGTGCTGTCGTCCGTCGCCGAGGGGTTCGCCGTGCCCGCGGCCGTCAAGTTCGATTCGCGGGGGCGGTTGCATGTGCTGGACACGGAGCGCGGGGAGATCGTGCGGGTGGACCGTGCGACGGGGGCCAAGGAGGTCCTGTCCACGGCGGTGGTCGGTGGTGACAATCTCGCGTTCGACTCGTCGGATCGTCTGTTCGTCTCGAGTTGGCTGGACGGGTCGATCGTCGAGGTGCGTTCCGACGGCTCGACACGCACGGTGAGCCCCGGAGGCGTGATGGCACCGGGAGGGATCGCCGTGGTGTCCTCGGGCTCGGGTGAGTCGATTTTCGTCGCCGACGTCCTCTCCCTCAAGGAGATCGACGGCACGACGGGCGAGATCCGTGGTGTCGTGCGAAGTACGGTCGGGGTTGCCGACATCACGAGCCCGTTCACCGTGGCCGCCGACGGTACCAACCTGATTCTCTCTTCCTGGTTCGGATCGATGGTTCAGGTCTGGAACCCGCGCTCGAGCGAGGTCGTTGAAGCCCACCAAATCGCCGCCATCCCCCTCAACGCCATCCGGTTCGACGGGGATCTCGTCGTTGCGGAGTTGCAGACCGCGAGTGTCGTTCGCATCACGGGTCCCGACGAGACGGACCGCGTGCCCTTGGCTTCGAACTTGGGTGTGCCGGCTGGGCTCGCGGCGTCGGGCGGAAACCTCTGGGTGGCGGACCAGCGGGCCGGTACGATTCTCCAAGTGGTCGCCGACGGAGAGGCGTTGCCGACTCCGCGTCTGGTGGCGTCAGATCTCCAGGGACCCGAAGGCCTCACCGTCGCTGGCGACGGCGCACTGTACGTGGTCGAGGCGGGCATCGGACGCGTATCGAGAGTGGATGCAGCGACCGGCGATGTGACGCCCGTGGCAGATGGTCTCGCGCTGGGTGCGCCGGGTACTCCGGGCATGCCACCCACGTGGATATTCAACGGCGTGGCGGTGGGGCCGTCGGGCGCGATCTACGTCACCGGGGACGTCGAAAACATCATCTACCGTATCCAACTGCCGCGATGATCGGTCCGGCCCAGCGCTGAGCGACAGCTGAGGCGTCGTGGCCAGCGGGAAGCCGGCGTGGACGGCCGACGGAAGCCCGGCGTAGTTCTCCTTCCACCGGCGGCTGGTGTGGCACAAGAAGGAGCCGGCCGAGCTGAGGTCGCAGAAGCTCGTGCTGAAGTAGTCACGGCCTGGTGCAGCAAAGCGTGGCATCACCGCCCGGCCCCGCGCCGGGCGGTGTCGTTTTCGGGCAGCCTACGATACCCGACTGAAAGCCAGGTAGCTCTCTCCGTGGACCGTGGGGCGAATCGCCGCCGCTTCGAGGTCAGAGACCTCTGCGGTGGCCTCTTCGACCCCGCCGACCGACAGGGGCAGCGGTGCGACGCCCTCCGGACGGCGAGAACCGCTCCATCCGCGCAGCACCGCCTGCCGAGCCTCGGAGCACCCCCTCGGAAAGTGGCTACATTCGCAGACGATCGGGAAACGGGCGCAGTTGAATCCGTTCATCCCCCCTTCGCGTATGGCTGTCGTCAGCCACTGCCAGGGAGATTACCATGTGCCGTCACGGGACTGCCGCCTGGTCGCTTGTCGCCCTCGCCCTGTTGTTCGCACCGCGTGGTACCCTCGCGCAGGACGCGACTCGTCTGGAACGCGATGCGCCGATCGAGCGCGATCTGGCCGCCGGCCAGGTGCATCACTATGTAATCGCGCTGGAGGCCGGCCGGTTCGCCTTCGTCGCGGTTGAGCAGCGCGGCATCGACGTCATTCTCCATGTCACGGGGCCCGACGGCGAGGACTTGTACGAGGTCGATAGTCCCAACGGGCGACAGGGCATCGAGCCGGTCATGTTGTTCACCGAGGCAGCCGGGGACTACCACATCGAGGTGCAGCCGCTCAACGAGGACGCCGACCCTGGTCGATATGAAGTGCGCGTCGAGCGCCTGGAGCCGGTGGCCGCCACGCGCGAAGGCCGAGTCGATCAACTGTTCGCCGTCTGGGACCGGCCGGGCAGCCCGGGCGCGAGCATCGGCATCATGCAAGACGGCGAGATGGTGTACGCGAACGGGTACGGGGAGGCGCAACTCGAGTACCACGTGCCAATCACGCCGGAGACCGTGTTTCACGTGGCCTCGGTGAGCAAGCAGTTCACCGCCTTCGCGGTGACCCTGCTCGCCGATCGCGGTATGCTATCGCTGGACGACGACATCCGGCAGTACCTCCCCGAGCTGCACGACTTCGGACCGACCATCACCATCCGGCACCTGATCCACCACGTGAGCGGCCTGCGAGACCAGTGGGACCTGTTGGCCCTCGCCGGGTGGCGGCTCGACGACGTGATCACGCGCGAGCAGATCCTGCGTCTCGTCGCGCGGCAGCGTGAGCTCAACTTCCCCCCCGGCGACACGTACCTGTACTGCAACACCGGGTATACCCTGCTCGCGGAGATCGTGAGTCGCGTGACCGAGATGCCCTTTCCCCAGTTCATGCGCGAGGAGGTGTTCGAGCCGCTGGGCATGGCCCACACGCACTTCCACGACGATCACGAGATGGTGGTACCGAACCGGGCGTACTCGTACGGGGCGGATCCGGACGGCGGGTACCGCAAGCGGGTCTTGAGCTATGCCAACGTCGGTGCCACGAGCCTGTTCACGACCGTGGGGGACGTCCTGCGGTGGACGCGCAACCTCGACGAGGGTTCCGTCGGCGGGCGCGGGGTGCTCGAAATGATGCACCGCCGAGGCGTGCTCAACAGCGGCGACACACTGGGGTATGCCGCCGGTCTCGGCATTGGCCGGCACCGCGGCCTGTCTCTCGTCGGCCACGCCGGCGGCGACGCCGGCTTCCGCACGTACGTCGGGCGCTTTCCGGACCAGGGCGTTGCCGTTGCCGTGTTCTCCAACGCCGCGAGCTTCAACGCGTCGCAGATGGCGCTCCGTGCGGCGGATCTTTACCTCGAGGAGCACATTCGCGACATCCCCGAGACACCCGTTGTCGCGACCGGGGAACCGGCGCGCGCGGACGTGGACCCGGCGGTCTTCGACGCGTACGAAGGGAGCTACGCCTTCCCGTCCGGACTCCTGGTCGAGGTGAGGCGGGAAGGCGACCGGCTGGTGGGACAGGTCGCCGGCCAGCCTCCCGCCGAGCTGATCCCACGGTCGGAGACCGAGTTCTTCGTTCCAGCGGCGTCGGCCACCATCACCTTCGAGCGCGAGCGGGGAGAGGTGACGTCGCTCGTCTCCGTCCAGGGCGACGTGGTACAGACCGCCCGGCGCATCCCGCCGTTCGACCCGACGACCGTGGCGCTCGAGGACTACGTCGGCCGGTACTACAGCGCGGAGCTCGAGACCTCCTACGTCGTCGTCGTCGTCGAGGGACGCCTGCAAGCGATCCACGTGCGGCATGATCCGATAGACATCTTCGACCCGGTGGGGCCGGATCGGTTCGAGAGTGAATTCGGGCAGATCCAGTTCGAGCGGGACGGTACGGGCACGGTGACGCGGATGCTGGTGTCCAGCGGGCGTGTGCGGAACCTGCGGTTCGAGCGGGTGGTCTGGTAGCGGGAGCGGCGGGAAGGACGGGAGCGACGGGAAGGACGGGAACGGCAGGCGCGGGAGCGGCAAGCGTCATCTGCTCATTGACCGGTACAGACGCCAGAGCAGCAGTCCGCCACGTTCTTCGAGGGGAACTAGCCTCGCCCAGTCTGTATCGTTCAGGTATCCCAGATCCCTCGCTGATCGGAGCAAGCACCGCAGCTCTGCAAGCGAACCCAGCGCAATATCGAGGTAACAGCGGTATTCCCTCTTACCGTGCTTGGCCGATCTCTCGGCGATGTTGGCCGCAATCGAGATCGCCGCCCGCCTCAGCTGGGATGTAAGACCGTAGAGCTCAGCCTTCGAGAACGACTCCGTAGCGCGATGGACCCCTAGGACGATCTGGTGACAGGCGCGCCAGGCATCAAGACGCTCGTATGGTCTCATACGAGAGGAATAGAGCGGGTCCGACCGCGGCAGGTAGCCATCTCGCCGCATCGAGTGTCAGGCTCCTGCCCCTCCCGTCGCTCCCGACCGTAGCGTCGAACTGATCGAACCGCAGTCAGGCCCATACCGGACCAACACGCTCTCCAATGTGGGCGAGTGTGTCTGGCCTCCTGCCGCCGCGCGCCCTATTGTAGCCGGAGATCCGCACGGGAGGGTGGGTGGTGTCCGACCTCTCCGACCGCCTTCGTGCCGCCCTCGCCGACCGCTACACCATCGAGCGCGAGCTCGGCCGCGGCGGCATGGCCGTGGTGTACCTCGCCGAGGACCTGAAGCACGAGCGGAAAGTCGCGCTCAAGGTGCTTCGGCCCGAGCTGGCGCAGTCCTTGGGCAGCGAGCGCTTCCTGCGCGAGATCCAGCTCGCCGCCCAGCTGAACCATCCTCACATCCTCCCGCTCCACGATTCCGGCGAAGTGGACGGCACGCTGTACTACACCATGCCGTACCTCGACGGCGAGTCGTTGCGTGACCGACTGAACCGGGAGAAACAGCTGCCCATCGAGGACGCGCTCCAGATCACCAGGGAAGTGGCGGACGCGCTGGGCCACGCCCACGAGCGGGGGATCATCCACCGCGACATCAAGCCCGAGAACATCCTGCTGTCAGACGAGCACGCGGTGATCGCCGACTTCGGGATCGCCACGGCCGTGACGCAGTCGGGTGGGGAGCGATTGACGGACACCGGCATTGCCGTCGGCACCCCGGCCTACATGAGCCCGGAGCAGGGCGCGGGCGAGAGCGACCTCGACGGCCGCAGTGATCTCTACAGCCTGGGCTGCGTGCTGTACGAGATGCTGACCGGCGAGACGCCGTACACCGCGCCGTCCCACCACGCGCTGCTGGCGAAGAAGTTGGCCGAGCCGGTGCCACACGTTTCGGTGGTGCGCGAGACGGTGCCACTGGGGGTCGAAGCAGCGCTCAGGAAGGTATTGGCAAAGAGCCCGGTCGATCGCTTTGCGACACCGGGCCGGTTCGTGGAGGCCCTGAGCGCGGAAGCGGTCGGCGAGACGGCCGCGCGTGCGGCTACGAAGCAGCGCGTTCCACGGCGCCGGGCGCTGCTCGTCGTGGCGACGGTCCTTACCGCCGCGGTGGCAATCCTGCTCGGTCGGCGGTCTGACGATTTTCGGTTTCCTCGGACGGAGATCGCCGTACTGCCGTTCGTGGACCTGAGCGCGAGCGGATCCCACGCCTATGTTGCTGCGGCACTGCACGGGGAGTTGGTCACGCA
>JBDHDN010000116.1:0-9572 GCA_039591485.1 Gemmatimonadota bacterium | reverse complement strand
GCCGGCCACGAAGGCATCGGGCACGAGATTGCGGAACCGCAGCTGCCACCAGATCTCCGGTCCGGTCGTCGCTGCGTGCGCCTCGATGTTGTCGGCATTCGAGAACTGCCGTGGCAGAAACGTCGCCGACTCGCGGCTCGCCATCCCTTCGGCCAGCTCGATGCTGCCGAGGAAGCCGCCGTCCTCCCTCCCCACCAGGTGCACGTCGCTTCCCAGGCCACGAATCAGGTTGATCCGTTCCTGGCTCATCCAATCCGGCATGAAGATGGTGACGGGGTGCCCCAGCGCGCGCCCAATGGCCGCGATGGCGATGCCCGTGTTGCCGCTGGTGGCTTCGACGATGCGGTCGCCTGCCCGGACCTCTCCACGGGCGTAGCCCTGCTCCAGGATGAAGAGGGCCATCCGGTCCTTGATACTCCCGGTCATGTTCAGGTGCTCGGCTTTGGCGTAGACGGTGCTCCGCCGGCCGCGGAAGGTCGCGTCGATCGCGAGCAGCGGCGTATTGCCGACGAGGCACGTGAGTCCGCGAATCCTCCGCTCGATGTCCCGCCAGCCTTCGATCATGGCTCCTCCGTCCCACGTGGGCACGCGCACCCCGGTGTCACGCACAGTGAAGCTACGCACCACGTCGCCGTCGGGGAACGGGGGTCGCCATGGCTCGCTGCGGGTTTCCGCGGGTCGGAGCCGTGTCTAGCTTTCGGTACTCCGACGCACGGAGGGACCGCGGCAGCATGGCGTGCAGACGGCTCGCGGAGGGAGTGGTGACAGGATCGTGATGTCCGACGTGGTGGAGGTGCTCCAGGCGGCTCTTGCCGATCGCTACACCGTCATGCATGAGCTCGGGCGGGGTGGCATGGCCAGCGTCTACCTTGCCGAGGATCTCAAGCATCACCGTCAAGTTGCCCTCAAGGTGCTTCGCCCCGATCTGGCGGCCGCGCTCGGATCCGAGCGGTTTCTGCGAGAGATCGACATCGCCGCGAAACTGAGCCACCCGCACATCGTCCCGGTGTACGACTCCGGGCAGGCCAACGGTCTGCTCTTCTTTACGATGCCCTTCATCGAGGGGTCCTCGCTGCGGCATCGGCTCAACGCGGGACCGCCCATCGCCGTGGACGAAGCGCTGCGTATCGCCGGGCAGGTGGTGACGGCGCTCAGCTACGCGCACCGGCAGGGGGTGGTGCACCGGGACATCAAGCCCGAGAACATCCTGTTCTCCGGCGGTGTCGTCGTCGTCGCCGACTTCGGAATCGCCCGGGCCGTGAACGCTGCAGGCGGGGGTGGCCTCACCGCCTCCGGGTTCCCGCTTGGCACGCTGGGGTACATGAGCCCGGAGCAGGCCGCGGGAAGTCGCTCGCTCGACGGCCGGTCGGACATCTACAGCCTCGGGTGTGTGCTGTACGAGATGTTGGTCGGCAGACCGCCTGAGCGCTGGCTGGACCAGGCATCCCTCGACACGGGCAAGATCGCCGACGCCGAGCCCGGAGAACGGAAGCAGCTGGACAGCTTGCCCGAGCCGGTCGAGCAGCTGTTGGTTCGGGCCTTGGCCCAGGCCCCCGACGCGCGGTTCCGATCCGCCGATGAGCTCGGGGCGGCGATCAGTCGGCTGGTCGGCAACCAGGTGAGTATATCGGCGCCACCATATCCGCTCCCAGCTCCGAGGATACGGTGGCGCCGCCCAGTCGGGACCCTGGCCGCGATCGTCATTTTGATCGCGGGTGCCGTAGGGGTCGCGTCCCGGTGGCGCTCGGGGCCGGCGCTCGATCCAAACGTCGTGGCCGTTGCGCCATTCGATGCGCTCGGTCCCGATCTAAACACGTGGCGCGAGGGGCTGGTGGACCTGGTCTCGGCTCCGCTCGACGGAGCCGGCCCGCTGCGAGCCGTCCCACCATCTGCTGTGATCGGGCGGTGGAGCGGACGAGCGGACGCCGTGTCGGCGGCGGACCTCGGCGAGGAGCTCGGTGCGGGGCTCGTCCTGTTCGGTCGCCTCATCGGCGCCGGGAGCGACTCGGTGCGTGTGGTGGCAACCCTGCTTGACGTCACCACGCGTCGTGCGGTGGCCGAGTTCGACGTGCGCGACCGGGTCGACCGGGTCGATCGCATCGCGGACGCGCTGGTCGTGGGAATCATCTCCGACCTGAGCCGCACGCGCGGCCTGAGCGGCTGGCATCCGGCGTCGATCGGGTCGTCGTCGCCGGTGGCGCTCAAAGCGTTCCTCCAGGGCGAGCAGCATCACCGACGATTCGGACTCGATTCGGCGAGGTGGTATTACGCACGGGCCATCGAGGCGGATAGCGCGTTCGCGTTGGCGCACAGCCGGCTGGCAATGGCGAGCGGCTGGTCGATGTACTTCGATGCCGATGTCGCGCCCGGGTTGCTTCGGGCGGGCGCACTGAATCACGGACTGGCCCGGAGGGAGAGCCTCCTGCTCGCCGGGGACTCGTTGTGGGGGGCGCTTTCCGGACTGCGCTTCCGTGGCGAGCCGGATGACTGGGAGCGGCTGCGGCGCATCGTGACCACGCTGGAGACGGCGACGACGCTCTACCCGACCGATCCCCGGGGGTGGTACGCGCTGGGCGAGATTCGCTACCACTTCGGTCCCTACGTCGGCATTATGGTCGAACAGGCGCGCGCTGCCTTTACGCGGGCCGTGGAACTCGACTCCGCGTACGTGCCGGCGTACAAGCACCTGATCGAGCTGTCGTTGCTGACGGACGATCGGGAGTCGGCGAGGCGCGCGGCGGTCCAGTACGTCCGCCGTGCCGATTCGAGCATGCATCGGGATGCGGCGGCAGTGACGGCGGCGCTCCTCGACCCCGAGCGTGCGATGAGTACCGAGACACAGGAACGGCTCGGTGCGCTCTCCACGGAGGGGTTGGCCAACGTGTGGTACGACCTCAAGTGGTGGATCGACCCGGCCGAGACGAGCGTTCGCGTGGCCGAAGCCCTGACGGCGAGAGACTCGGCGGCGGGTGGTCTGCGTCTCGCATTGGCCTTGGCGTACCGCGGCCGCCTCGAGGAAGCACGCGCGCTCGCTGGTGCAGGAACACCGGCGCTGTACGTGGTGCTCGCACGGCTCGGTGCCATCCCCCCAGACTCGGTGCGTGCGCAGCTCGCCGCATGGCTCGACGCCGACATCGGCTCGGGGATTCTGGCTGCTCACCGGTGGTGGGCGCTGGACGGTGACACGGTCTCCCTTCAGCGTTCGGTCCAGCGGTGGGACTCGGTCGCGCGATTGCCGGTCGCGAGGCCGGCGCTCTACGAGGCGATTCGCGAGTCCGCGCAGGGCTACCTCGCGCTTGCCAGGGCTGATACGGCTACGGCGCTCGAGCGCCTTGCGACGGTCCCAATGTGGCCGGGCCGGTACGACACCTACTACGAGCAGCTCACTCGCGCGCAAATCCTGGCTCGTGGTGGGGAAGTGGCGGCGGCGGCACGCCTGCTGGATCGCATGCCGTTCGCGACACAGTTCGATCCCGCGGCCGACGCGATCCTCACGCAGCTCGAGCGGGGCAGGGTGCACGAGCGCCTCGGCAACCGCGACACCGCGATCGAGGCGTACGCTCGCGTGGTGGACGCCTGGAGCGGAGCCGATGCAGTCCTGCAGCCCCTCGTGTCCGAAGCGCGGGAGGCGCTCTCCCGCTTGACGAAAGAATCCCGAGAGTAAGGGCCGGTCACTGCGACGCCACCGGCGTCGGCGGGCCGGGCCGGCCGGCGCAGTCAGTGGCTAGGGGGTCCCCGCGATGTCGCCGGCTGCGGCCGAGTCGAGCCGGATCTCGAACAGGACGGGCCACAGCTTGCCCGTGACCAGGAAGTGTCCCGTGCGCTCGTCGAAGGCGATCCCGTTCAGGACGTCCACGTTCCCCGTTCGGTCCCGGGAAGACAGCAGCCCCGACAGGTCGATCCATTCCCGCACCGCGCCGGACACCGGGTCGATACGCACGATGTAGTCGCTGGGGTAGACGTTGGCGTACAACTCGCCGCGCGCATACTCCAGCTCGTTCAGCATTGTGAGCGGGGAGTTGCCGTCGCGCACCGTCACCTCGCGCACCACGTCGAACGTCGCGGGGTCGCGGAACCGCAGCGTGGCCGTGCCGTCGCTCATGATGAGCACCGTGCCGTCGGTGGCGAGGCCCCAGCCTTCTCCGGCGTAACGGAAGGAATCGAGCGGCGCGAGCGTCGCGGCGTCGTAGACGTAGGCGACCTCGCTCGTCCACGTGAGCTGATACAGCCGGCCGTCGAGCAGGGCGAGCCCCTCGCCGAACCGATCGTCCGGCAATGGGGTGGCGGCGATGAGGTCCCCGGTCTCAAGCGCGAGCTCGCGGACCTGCGACTGCCCGAGCCGGCCGGTGCTCTCGAACAGCCGACCGTCGGCGTAGACCAATCCCTGGGTGAAGGCCGTCGGATCGTGCGGCAGGCGACGGATGATCTCGTAGGTCTTGGGGCCGCTGCCCGGCTGGCAGGCGAGGACGGCCACGGTGAGCAGGAGGCCGCCGCTGCGTGAGACCGAGCGATGCTGGCGTTGCGAGGCGATGGTCGGCACGTCTGCGTATGGTGGGTACGGGTAACGGTATCGGGACAGCCGTAGAGTACCGTGCCGCGCGCCGCCCGCAAAGGCTGCGGGAGGGACGCTCGGGGTTTCAGCCCCGGAACAACCCACGACGTGCTACTTTTCGTGTCGTTCGGCGCCACGGCCGCTCGGACGGCCGGTGATCTACGCACACTCTCCCGCGCACGACACGGAGCACGACCGGTGGGGACCTCCAACGAGCAGACCGCGCCCGACGCCGCCCGGCCGCAGGGCCGCGACTTCATCCGCGCGATGGTCGAGCGCGACCAGCAGACGAGCAAGTACGGCGGTCGGGTCGAGACCCGCTTTCCGCCCGAGCCGAACGGGTACATGCACATCGGGCACGCGAAGTCGTGCTGCCTCAACTTCGGGTTGGCGCGCGAACACGGCGGCGTGTGTCACCTGCGGTTCGACGACACCAATCCCGAGACCGAGGACATCAAGTACGTCCAGGCGATCGAGGAGGACGTCCGCTGGCTGGGCTTCGACTGGGGCGAGCATCTCTACTTCGCCTCGGACTACTTCGAGCAGCTATACGACTATGCCGTCCGCTTGATCGAGCACGGCAAGGCCTACGTCGACTCGTCTTCCGAGGACGAGATCCGCGAAGGGCGGGGGACGGTGACGGTGCCCGGAAGGGAAAGCCGGTTCCGAGATCGGAGCGTTGCGGACAACCTCGACCTGTTCACGCGGATGCGCGAGGGGGAGTTCCCCAACGGGGCGCACGTGCTGCGGGCGAAGATCGACATGGCCCATCCCAACATGCTGATGCGCGACCCGATCCTGTACCGCATCCGGCACGCCGCCCATTATCGCCGCGGTGACGCGTGGTGCATCTATCCGCTGTACGACTTCACGCACTGCCTCTCCGACGCGATCGAGAACGTCACCCACTCCCTGTGCACCCTCGAGTTCAAGGACAACAACGCGCTGTACGAGTGGGTGCTCGACGCGGCCGAGATTCCGCTGCCCCGCACCGAGCAGACGGAGTTTGCCCGGCTGAGCCTCGACTACACGCTGCTGTCCAAACGGAAGCTGATCCAGCTCGTGCGGCAGGGGCACGTGGCGGGCTGGGACGACCCGCGCATGCCGACCATCGCCGGGCTTCGGCGTCGTGGTGTCACCCCGGAGGCGATCCGCAAGTTCTGCGAGCTGGTGGGGGTGGCGAAGACCGACAGCCGGGTGGACATCGAGAAGTTGGAGTATTGCATCCGGGATGATCTCAACGCCAGGGCACCGCGCGTGCTGTGCGTGCTGCGGCCGCTCAAGGTGACCATCACCAACTACCCGGCAGGACGGGTGGAGGAGCTGGACGCCCCGTACTGGCCGCACGACGTACCGAAGGAGGGATCACGCGCGCTCCCGTTCTCGCGCACGCTCTACATCGAGCGGGACGACTTCATGGAGGATCCGCCGAAGAAGTTCTTCCGGCTGGCGCCGGGACGCGAAGTGCGGCTGCGCTACGGCTACTTCATCACCTGCACGGACGTGGTGAAGAACGACGCCGGCGAGGTCGTGGAGCTGTTGTGCACGTACGATCCTGCGACGCGGGGCGGTGACGCGCCCGACGGCCGCAAGGTCAAGGGCACGATCCACTGGGTATCGGCGGAACGTTCACTCCCCTGCGAGGTTCGGTTGTACGACCGGCTGTTCGCCGTGCCCAATCCCGACGACGTCGCGGAGGATCAGGACTTCACCGCGAATCTGAATCCAGACTCACTGGTCACGCTCAGCGATTGCCGCATCGAGCCGAGCGTGGCCGATGCACCGTCGGGCACACGGTATCAGTTCGAGCGGCAGGGCTACTTCGTGAGCGACGTCGTCGACGCGACGCCTGAGCGGCTGGTGTTCAACCGGACGGTGACACTGCGGGACACCTGGGCGAAGATCAAGCAGAAGGGCTAGGACGGTGCTGGCGGTCGTCTCGGTGCAGGAGTAGGCCCGGCGGCCCGACGAGGTTCGCCCGCACCGGCGCGGGGATGTCTCCGCCGCGCTGTCGACGTCCGAAAGCCGCGCGGCGTATGAGGCGCTGTGAGGGGCCACCCGCCCGGCCCGGGCCGAAGGGCGCCGTTCCCGAGAGCTGGCGCGTGAGGGGGGAGGGAGTTCTCGCTCCCTTCCTCGACAGTGGTCCCGACACGGTCGAGTTCACGGTATACGATGAAGTCGGAGACATAGTCGACTCCCGAGGGCGGGAGGGATACTGCGGCGATGTCGCATGACGGGCCGAACGCCCTGTCGCAGGAGCGCCGCAACAGTGTGGCGCATGCGGGGGACCGGTGCCCGTCTGAACGCGGGCCGGGCTCACGAGGTCTTGCAGGACGAGAGCCCAGGCCCGCGCGTCGGGCTGGTGGAGGCGTGTCGGGGTGCTTGTGAGGGAAACACCGGCAGCCCCGCCGCCACCCGGTCAGTGTGACCGTGGTCACATGCTGCAAGCACCGGGCCCCCGGCCCAAGGGGGTTCGACGTGGCAGCCGGATCGAGAACAGCCAGCGGCGTTGCCGGCTTTCTCCGGGCCGAGTCCCCGCGCATGCCGCGGGATGCCCCCGATCGGTGGCGGGAAGGGGTCGGGGGCGGCCTCGCACGCTCCCAGAGCGTGATTCGGATCCCAGCGAGTCGCGGCCTACGAGCAGCTGGCGGAGGCGAGGGATCCAGCGGATGAACGCCACGAATCGCGTCTCGTCCGTGACGACCGCGGTCGAGCCATCGACGGTGACGACCGCATTGCGTGGTCTGCACATCGTCACCTCGTGCACCATCGTTCGCGTCGCCACATCGACGACCGTGAGCCGGCCCGCCGGCGGGTTGGCCACGAACAGCTGCACTCCGTCCGGGCTGATCGCTAGCCCCACCGCGCCCGGCGACACCGCAGGCACGGACACGCGGCCCCCTGTGGCCGGATCCAACTCGTCCAGTCCGACCGTCTCGTTGGCCACGTACAGCGTCGCGCCGCCGGGCGCCAGGGCCAGTCGCTGCGGCATGCCGCTAACGGCATATGTCCGCAGCACGGTATTGCTCGCAGCGTCGATCGCCGTGACGGTATTCGCGTCGCGGGAGCTCACGTAGAGCACGTCGGCGTCCGCGTCGAATGCGAGGCCGTTGGCGGCCGCTCCGACAGGAATGGTTGTCAGCACCTGATTGCTGCCCGTATCGATCACGTGGAGCGTGCCCGATGCAGTGGTCACGTACAGCCGAGTGCCGTCGGGTGCGACGAGCAGGTTGAAGCCGCCGTCGCTGAGCGGGATGGTGCCGATAAGCGAGCCACCCGCAATGTCGACGACCGAGACGCTCGCACCGTACTGATTCGCCGTATAGGGGCGCGTCCCCGCCGTATTGATTGCGACGTGCACCGGTACGGACCCCGACCGAGACCGCCCGCACCCAGGCCTTCCCTGTCGGTGTCACGGTGCCACATGTGATCGCATCGCTGCTAGTCTGCGAGACACACGGTGTGCCGTCGGGTGCCAGCGCGACACCGTGGGGACGACCGGGGAGCGGGAGGTACTCGACGCCTGTCGCGGCAGGGTGTGTGGGCTCGACCGTCAGGTCCAGCGAACCCGACGTCCCGCCTCCCGGCGCCGGATTGAAAACCGTGACCTGGAGCGTGCGGGGGCACGAGCAGCATACTCGCCACCAGCGGCGCATGCAGGAGGTCGGGGCTGACGAACAGCGTGGCATGGTCGACACCGTCCAGGCGTACCCGCGAGGTGGGTACGAAGCCGGATCCCACAATGGACAGGTCGAGCTCACGGATGCCCGCGTTGACGCTGGCAGGCTCGAGCGCAGTGAGGAAGGGCGCAGGATTGTCGCCGGCGCCGGTGGACTCGCCGCATGCCACCAGATAAGCACCGGCGAGCATCACGAGAGCGGTATGCTGCGCCTTTGAATACGACGTGGCAGCGGGTGATGGGACGGACGAGCGCATTGGTGCCTCGCACCCGGACTCTGCCGGCAAGCTCGCGGACCCATCGCGATCTCGCAAGATGGACGGCATCCAATCCGTGCGGCGCCACCTTGGCCGAGAACCTGGTAGGCTCCGCGCACCCCCCGCGGCCTAGAACTCCGCCCTGACGCTCCCCATCACCAGCCGGCCGATAGACGGCGCTCCCACGAACTCGACGTGGTCGTGGTCGAAGACGTTCAGTGCGTTGATGCTCACCATGACCTGCCGCGCGAATGGGAGCCGATACGCCACGAGGGCGTCCACCACCGTGTATGCCTCGACGTCGCCGAGGTACTCGCCTGAGCTGACCGGGAAGCCGTCCACCCAGCGCCCGCGCACCTGCGCGTCGAGCCCGGCGCTCCGCGACCGGAACAGCAGCGCGAAGGCCGCGCGGTTGGCGGGCGCGTTGAGCGGGATCGTGGCGGGCCGGCCCGTGGCGTCGACGGCGTCGAACGTGTCGTCGCTCACCCAGGAGTAGTTGCCGCGCACCGCGAGCCAGTCGGTGAGGATGGCGCCAAGCTCGACCTCCGCGCCCCAGAAGGTGATGTCGCCGAAGTTGCGGTACGTGACGAGAATGTCCCACGGATCGCGGGCTTCCTGCGGAGTGACGGTACCGGCCGGGATCTGCGCCACGGCTGCGGCGAACAGTGCGGCGTCGGTGGCCGAAGCGCCCGCCGCGATCAGGTAGTCGCGCAGGTCCTCCTCGTGGAAGAAGGCGCTCGGTGTTTCCACCTGCTCGCCGCCCACGAAGTCGGTCTTCCAGCCACGGTACGCGTCGATGCCGAACGTCACCCGGTTGCCGAAGGTCCCGCGATAGCCGACCTCGATCGCGTTGTCGATGGTCGGTTTGAGCGGCGGGAGATCGGTCGCGTCCGTGACCGGCTCGAACGCTCCCGTACCGATGTTCAAGCGGGCGAGCACGGTGCGGATGTCGGCGCTCGTGGGGGGCGGGACCTGCGAGAGATCGATCCCCTGGCTTTCGGCCAGCAGCACCACCGTGGGCCACAGCAGCGTGACGTCGAGCGGGAGGTACGTGCCCGGCCCGCCGCCGGCCGGCGGCGTGTAG
>JBDHDN010000115.1:0-9581 GCA_039591485.1 Gemmatimonadota bacterium | reverse complement strand
CGGCCTCGCGGAGCGCATCTGACCGGCGAAGCGCGGGGATGGCATCTGGTCCCCCGCTCCATTCCGCCGATGGAAGAGCGTGTGGTGCGATTCGCCCGCATCCGTCGGGTGAGCGGCATCGAGATCGATGACGATGTGCCGGGCGGGCGACGCGACTTCACGATCCCCCCACACACCACCGCAAGCGTCCTGCTCGATCAGTCCTATCTCACCAATGCCTACCTCGTACTGGCCCTGAGCGGCGGAGCCGGGAGCGAGGTCCATGTGACCTACGCCGAGGCGTTGCGAGACACCGAGGGCCGCAAGGGCAACCGCAATGAGATCGACGGCAAGCAGATCTTCGGTGTGAAGGACGAGTTCCGCCCCGACGGCGGGCGCGACCGTCGGTTCCAGACGCTCTGGTTCCGCACCTATCGCTACGTGCAGCTGGACATCGTGACGGCCGACGATCCGCTCAGCATCCACGATGTGCACGGGGTCTTCACGGCCTATCCCTTCGAGCTACGTGCGCGCTTCGGCGGAGACATTCCATGGTTGGCGGACATGTGGGAGATGAACTGGCGGGTACTGCGGCTGTGTGCGTTCGAGACCTACGTCGACACGCCGTACTACGAGCAGCTGCAATACGTGGGCGACACCAGAGTCCAGGCGCTGCTCTCACTATACCTGAGCGGTGACGATCGCCTGGTCCGGCAGGCGATCTCCCATTTCGATCGCTCGCGGATCCCAGAGGGCATCACCGCCAGCCGTTACCCGTCGGCCATCCCGCAGTACATCCCGCCATTCTCGCTGATCTGGATCGCGATGGTGCACGACTACTGGATGCACCGAGACGACCCGGAGTTCGTCCGTGGGTTCCTGCCCGGCATCCGCAGCGTGCTGGCGTGGTTCGGTCGGCACGTGGACGAGACGGGCATGGTGGGTCCGCTCGAGTGGTGGCCGTTCGTGGATTGGGCAACCGACTGGCCGCTCGGCGTGCCACCGAGCGACGATGGGCATGCGACGGTCATCTCGCTGCAGTACGTGTACGCGCTCGAGCGCGCGGCCGACCTCGAGCAGGCGCTGGGACTGGCGAGCGAAGCGGACCGCTATCGTGTGCGAGCCGATTCCGTCAGGGGAGCCGTTCGCCGGCTCACGTGGGATCCCCAGCGCGGATTGTTCCGCGATGTGCCGAAGCGGGAGCTGTACAGCCAACATGCAAACACCATGGCGGTGCTCGTCGACGCCCAGCCCGAGGATCAGGCACCCGAGGTGATGCACAAGATCCTCACCGACACCACGCTCACGCAGGCGACCTACTACTTCGGTTACTACGTCCTCGAGGCGCTCGCGCGCACCGGTCTGGGCGATCGGTACGTCGAGCAGCTCGAGCCGTGGCGTGCCATGCTGGCCCTGGGACTCACCACCACGCCCGAGCAACCCGAGCCGACCCGATCCGATTCCCACGCGTGGAGTGCGCATCCGAACTACGGACTGCTCGCGACCGTCTTGGGCATCAGGCCCGCCGCGCCGGGCTTCCGCGAGGTCCGCATCGCGCCCCATCTCGGTCCCCTGCGTCGGGCGGGTGGTACGGTACCCCACCAGGACGGGGCCATCGAGGTCGAGCTGGAGCGCGACGGTAAGGACGGTCTGATCGCCACTGTTGCGCTGCCCTCGGGGCTGAGCGGCGTGTTCGAGTGGCGGGGCGAAGAGGTCCCGCTCACCGGTGGTAGGCGGACGCTCACCTTTGGAGGGCGATAGGGCGGTACGGCGGTACGGCGACGGGGTGGTGATTTTCGGCAGCCACGTGCGGTAGCGGGAGTGACGGTGAGCGAGCTGAATCACACGACTGCCCTCCGGGTGCTCACCCTGATGAACCCCCGCAAGACGTACCACCGTGCATCGATTCGGGGTGTCGAACGTATCCCCGAGTCCGGGGCAGCTATGCTCGTGAGCAACCACGGGCGTCTGGTCTTCGACGCTTTCATCCTGCTCCGTCTCATCCTCCGCGCGCGCGGACGGCTCCCACGGGCCATGGCAGATCACATGTGGTTCAGACTGCCCCTGTTTCACCGCCTCTTCCGGCTTGCCGGTGCCGTCGACGGTACCCGTGATAACGCCCTGCGACTCCTCGGCCAGGGCGAACTGGTGCTCACTTATCCCGGAGGCGTGCCCGAAGTCTTGAACGGCCGGTATGGGCGCGAGCACATCGACTGGGACGGGCGTCACGGCTTTGCCAGGCTCGCGATCGAAGCGCGCGTACCGGTGATCCCGATCGCCGGGATCGGGGTCAACAACGGACTGGTCTTCCTGTCGCGCGGTCGTCTGCTGGGCCGGTTGCTCTATCGGCACATCCTCCGCCTCGGCCCGAGCTACGCCGGGTATCGCAATCCCCTGGCCCTCGGTCTGTTCCCCGTGCCACTCCCATTGTCGATGGCCGTCGCCCTCCCGCTCCCGTGTCAAGTCACCTATGTGGTCGGCGAACCGCTCGACCCGCCCGCGACACCGCGCGATGGTGTGACACGACAGGAAGAGCAGCAGTTTGCCCATCGGGTCAGCGATGCGATGTGGGAGCTGATCGGGCGGTACGGTGGCACGGCGGTGGGTCGGTAGGTAGGGCAGCCTACCGACCCACCGTGTCATGGTCGAGGTCGTGGAGAGCCGTCCTCACAATCTGCGACAGCGTGCCAATCCTCACGAGGCTGGCTAGAACCGCCCTTCGCGCACCTGCCCCTTCTCCAGTCCCTTGCGGAGCACGACCACTCGATCGACGGCAATCGTCTCGTCGTCCAGCGGCGGGGCATCACCCTTCTCGGCCCCGATCTGCGCGAGGCCCTTCAGTCGCTCGAGGATGCCCGAGCCGGCCACAGCTTTGCCTTCGCCATAGTACTCGAACCAGGGAATGCCGTGGCTGCGGTACTCCTTCGCCGTGAGCGGCGTGGTCGGTGGCTCCTCACCGGTGATGGCCCTCCAGACCTGGGAGTTCGCGATGTGGACGAAGCAGCGAGCGGCGTGATTCTGGTCCCAATCAGACAACTGGAACGGATCGTCGTAGATCTCCTGCCGCATGCGGCCACCCAGCGCCAGCCCCATGTCAAAGTCGCAGCACCGAGACAGCGTCATCGGCGCCGACGGCAGCGCTTCGATCGCCCATTTGCGCTCCGCCATCCACTTCTCGTAGGCCCTGCGCTTGAGCGGATATGCGATGAGCTGCAGCCCCCCGACCTCGGCCTCGCCGGTGAGTTGCTCCTCCGCGCTGTAGCCGCTGCCGAGCGGCATCGCGACGAACTGCCGAATGACGCCCCGCTCCACACAGTACCCATCCAGCCAGGGTTGCTCGGGCACGGTCACGTAGTCCTGCGGACGGCGATGCAAGGCATTCGACCACGGCTTGCCCGTCACGGCATCGATCTTACCGGCAGCGACCTTGACCGCGAACGGGTACCCGCCGTCGAAGTTGACCCACAGCGCCTCCGACTGGTACATCGGCAGCATGACCCCGCCATGCTCGAGCCAGCGTTCCGGCACCGCGGCGGCGAAGTCATCGACATGCCGCAGCGGGAACGGACCCAATCCCGCCGGCAGCGGATAATGCCCTCCATCGTCCGGAATGCGCAGCGTACGCTGGAAGTGGAGCGACATCTGGGCCCTGGGATGTACATCCGGAAACCGAATGTGCAGGTGGTCATCGCGCAGCTCGATCATGACATCCTCCTCACCCTTACCAGTTACCGTCTCGGACCTCGCGGACCAGCCGCAGGACCGCGTGGTCGGGCATGTCCTTCAACTCGCGAATGAGAGCGGCGAACAGCTCAGGCCGGTGCCGGATCGCCTGTTGGAGATCGGACGAGACTTTTCCGGCCAGCGCCAGCAGGACGTCGGGATCTTCCCCGAGTTCCCCCGCCAGCGCGACGATCTTCGCTTCGGAGGGCGGCGCGACCTCCCCCCGCTCGACCTTGCTGAGGAACGACGGCTCGACCCCGATGCGCTGGGCGACCTGGCGGACGGAGTAGCCGGCGTCAGCCTCCCTGAGCGCTTCGCGGCGCCGCCGAACGTAGTCACCGAACCCGTTAGCCATGTGGGTAGTATGTACTACTTAGTACACGATGTCAAGACTCGCCGACGTGGCACATATAAGTTGTTGTATTAAAACTTCTTAGGATGTTTGTCGCAAGAGTGCTACGGCATGGCGCACCAGGCGGGCAATGGATATCAAGGGGTCCGAGCCCACGGCACAGGGCGCTTCCCTTCCCCCCGCGACGCAGGCCTCGCGCTCCGACCCAGCGGGAAGACTCCTTCTACCCCCCGGTCGCGCGGCCTGGTCTAGGCTGAGAGCTCTTCCAGCAGCGCCTCGGTCCGGTCCCACAGCATCGGACCGAGCGCAGGGTGCGCCAGCGCCCATGCCGGCTCGTTCCGTTGGAGCTCGGGGCCGTAAAACCCGCTCTCATATCCGCCCGTGGCGAGCTGCGCGATGTCTGCGCCGGCGTCCTGCGGCGAGCGCGTGAACAACCGACCGACAGACTGGAAGAAGAGCCACGCCAATGGCGTGCCCATGGTCGTCTTGGTCCGGACCAACCCGGGGCCGTAGTTGCAGCACGTGATGCCCGGGTAACGCCGTATCAGCTCCCCCGTCAGCAACTCGTTCAGCGCCGCCGACCTGCCGATCATTGCAAACTTCCCGTAGCGGCGCGTGCTCTGCAGATCGTCGAGGTCGAGGTCCCGGGCGTGTATGCCGCCGCCCGCAACCACCACGACGAGCGGATCTGCGGAGACACGCAGCAGTCCGAGGAGATCGCGGGTCAGCAGGAAGCGCTGGAGGTATTGCAGCATGAACGCGAGCTCGACGCCTTCACTCGTTTCCGTTCGGCGCCAGGGGAAGGCGCCGCCCGCGTTGTTCACCAGCGAATCGACACGGTCGAGCCGCCTGCTGACCTCGGCCGCGGCCCGGTGCACCTCCCGGACGCTCGACAAATCGGCCATCACGTAGTCGACCTCGCAGTTGCCATTTCGCTCGGCACACTCGGCTCTGACGGCTTCGCAGCGGGCCTGATTGCGCCCGATCAGCAGCAGCCGTGCACCCTGACGCGCGAGTTCCAGGGCCGCGACTCTGCCCATGCCGTCGGTGGCACCCGTGATGACGATGGTGCGCGCGCCGGGGTCGGTACGGGATCGACGGGAACGGTCGATTGTCGACTCGGGCCCGGTCATGGAGACGCCCCCCCTGGAGTTGGACTGCCCAACGATACGACGTGCTCGCCCTCAGAACCACCTCGCCACGTGGCACAGAATGGGAGCGATTCCCTCCGATACTTGAAAGCAGCTTGGGAGGCGGGGTAGCCGATCCTTTAGACCGCGGACGAGCTTGCGCGGGCACGCAGATGGTCGAGCGCGGCGAGCCGCGTGACGTCAGCCAGCCAGCGACGGACGGGATACTGGGCGGGGCTGAAGCGGCGCGTCTCGTACACCACATCGCGCGCGACGGCTCGCACGACGGCGGCCGCTTCCGTCTGGTCGGACAGGATCCTGAGTGCGAGGGCATAGAGCTGAGGACTGTGGCGGCGGAACAGTGCGGTGAGCGCCTGCTTCTCACCGGCGGCGATGCGCTCGAGGAGTACGCTGTCGGGCAATGACTCTGCGTCCGGTGTCGCGGGTTCGGTCGCGTCGGGCGGGGTGAGGTACAGGCGGTCGTGCTGCATGGTCGGTGCTCCTCGATGTTCGACGGGCCGACGAATGCGATCTCGTTCCTTGGAGGAGACGGCAGCGGGCATCGGCAGGTAACGGTACCGTCAATCGCCGTCCTCTCCCTGTGATCGATCTCACAACGATCGACGATCAGCCCTGCCCAAGCACCGCGACGACGCGTACGACGCCGACTACCGATTGATCCAGTACGAGGCCTTGATCAGGAAGGTATTATCGGCCGGAAGACGGAACAGGTCGCGGAGGTCACCGCCGAAGCCCTGGGCTCCCTCTTCGCCGACCGCGCCCTCGCGCCCCTGACTCCACACCACGAACAGGATCGAGCCGGGCAAGTACTCCCAGCGGAACACGACGTTCGACCGGAACTGTTTGTAGTTGAACCCTCCCGGATCTGCCGCCATGTCTGGATCGAAGTACGGCCGGTACCGATCGTCGTACTCCTCGGCGCGCGGCGTGTCCGACAGCTCGCGCAGGTCGCTGTAGGTGCCCTTCGAGATGAAGGGCTGGGCGTAGACCTGGAGGGTCATGGTCGGGGAGATGGTGTAGTCGATCCGGGCGGTCAGCGCGGTCGTCGTCTGCTCGAGCCGCGCGAAGCCGTAGTGAGTCACGCCCACCGAATCGGTGACGTTGTCGTACCACTGGTAGCCGTTGTCGTTCGCGGACCACTCGAACGAGATCGCCGCCGCGAACCGACTCGAGAGCTTGAGGCTCAGCTCCGGCTCGACTTCCACTCTCCGCACGTGACCGGCTCCACCCCGGACGAGGCCGACCGACAGCTCCGGCACCACCCGGCGGCGGTTGTCACCGTCGATGGAAAGCCACGACGACAGGTACGGGTCCTGCCGCACCGCTGGCCCGCCGCGCGCCGCGCGGTCGTCATAGGTGGCGCCGAGCTGGCCCACGGTGACCCCGGTGTGAACGCGCCAGTTGTTCCGCAGGGTGACCTGCACGTTCGTGTTGGCCGCCCGTTCCAGGGGCAGTCCTTCCGTGGTCCAGATCTGCCACCAGTTCCAGTTCCACTGGAAGTCCTGGTACAGCGGGCGCTGGTGCCGGTCGTAGTAGCCGGCCCACGTCGTCCAGTTGTGTGAGCCGGCACGCTGGAGGTAGCCCAGGTCGTTGATCTCGAAGCCGGGGGAGCGCCGCTGCCACGAGGTCTGGAACTGCACGTGCCGCCCCGCCACCTTGGCGAACTTCACCTCCTCGGCGTCGCCCGTGAGCGTCGATCGGGATGGATCGTAGGGCAGGTTCGCATCCGGTCGCTGGTAGTAGTGCACGGGGCTGCGCTGGATGGCATCGATGATCGATGGGTCGCCCGACACGCGACTCCCGGCCAGGAGCGCAGAGATCTGGTACGTGCGATCGAGTAACCGGTGCCGGAAGGTGACCGCCCCCGCGTACGAGTTGCTCGGCAGGTACGGCTTGCTCCACTCGTCGAGCCCACGATTGACCGCGGTGAACAGCGCGCCGACGCTGCCGTCCCCATTGTTGTAGTCCTGGTCGAGCCGCACAACCGCATAGTTGGTGGGCGGCTCGATGGTCTGGCGGTCCACACCCCGCTCCCGCGCCGTGACGGCATCGAGCACGCCGATCCTGAGCCCGCCCCCGAAGCGGCCCGTCAGCTTCCCTGCCCCGATGATCGTGGTGGAGGCCGGCGGCGCCGGGTCGTCATACGTGTCGGCGAGGCTTGGCGCGCGCCCGATGCGCCGACTGTAGAACAGCCGATCCCCACCGCAGTTCACCGCGTTACAGTTGATGGGTACTTGGAACAGACCGCTCCCCGCCACGAAGAACGGACGCTTCTCCGGAAAGAACGTCTCGTAGGCGGTGAGGTTCAATACGGCCGGGTCCGCCTCCACCTGACCGAAGTCGGGGTTGATCGTGGCGTCGAGGGTGAGGTTGGAGACCACGCGGTACTTGAGATCTGCTCCGATGGAGAGGTTCTGCTCCCGCGTGACGCCGCTCTCCTGATCGTGCCAGTCACTTTTGGCGACCGCGTATGGCGCGGCCTCGAGCCGGCGTGGTGCCTCGAGGTCGTCGAAGCCGGAAACGTCGGCGAATTGGGAAACCATGCCCGCCGTGGTACGGCTGAACACCGGCCAGGCGATGCGCTCGTTGTAGCGGTAGAGGTCGCGGTTGATGGCGAATCCGAACGTGTGCTCCGGCTCGGGACCGTAGCGCATCTGCGACAGCGGGACCCGGAACTCCGCCGTCCATCCCAGCGAGTCGATCTGGGTGGCCACGTCCCACACCGCATCCCAGGCGGAGTCCTCGTCGCCGTCGTCGTAGATCGCGGCATCGTAGCGGCCGCCGGCGGCGGTGACACCGAACTCGTAGCCGGTGCGGTGGTCGTGGTAGGAGTCGACCAGCACGACGACGCGGTCGGATTCGGGATAGTCATCGCGTCGTCCGACGAGTCGGATGATGCTGTCGGGGTGGGGATCGAAGCAGCGCACGAACACGTACAGATTCGCCGCATCGTAGGCGATCTGTGCGGCAGTCGGGAAGCGCGCCGGATCCCCTTCGGTCGGCGACCACTCCCCGAATTCCGTTATCGAAGAAGCCTCGCGCCAGATCGCGTCATTGGCGTGGCCGTCAATGACTGGCGGCTCGGTGACCCGCACGGCGCGCGCTGTGGGACGTGCAGTAACCGTGCTATCGGGATTCTGCGGGGGCTGTGCCTGCAGCGGGCTCAGCACCACACCAACAATCGCGACCACTCCGATCATGGAATTCCCCGGACATGGAGGCGCCTCTCCCTATTGGATACGTACGGGAGGGGAATCGTTGGAGTGTCACGGTCCGGCCGTCACTTCCGCTTGCCCACGAGTCGGGGAGTCGAGACCGACAGCGTGATGAGCGTAGGACGGGAGATCGGCGGCGCATCAGGTTCGCGTCCCGACACGAGAGGCGCCGGATCACATACATTTCAATGGAAGGGGGTGCCACGATGTCTCTGCTCACCCGCATCTTCGGCCGTGGGGCCGACCCGATGCGCCTCCTGCGCCAGCGCCAGCGCGACGCGGTCGGGAGGCCTCCCTGCACGCCGGAACCGCCGCGCGATCCACCAGCCGTCAGGCCGCCCCGTGGCGGCTGCTCGACGGGTCCCGAGCCGTGGATCGGCGGCCGCAGACAACCGAGATAGAGCCGGCGGGCAAGAGGCCGACGACCGAACCCTCCCGGCGCGCTACCGCCCGCGGGGGTACCCCACCGTCTGCGCGAGAATGATGTGCTGCTCGGGGCGCGGGGCCATCGCCCCGGCGAGCGCCTCGCGGTCGAGCGATGCCCGGACCACCGTCACCAGCCCCTGTGAGGCGCAATACAGGTACACGTTCTGCGCGATGAAGCCTGTGTTCGCGTAGTTGTACCGCTCCTTGTCCGCTTCGGCCGCGCTGCCCTGCCGGGTTCGGTCAGCCACGTAGATCAGGTTCAGCGGCGCTTTGGCGACAAACGGCTGCGGGCCGGTGAGGGTGCGGAGGTCGCCGCTTACGGCCGGTACCAGCGTGTGCGTTGCCGGATCGTCGCGGTAGAGCGCCTCCGGACGCGCCACGTAGATGTCGATCTCGTGCCACCCCCTGGCAGAAGGTGCTGTTCGCCCGCCTGATTCCGGCCGATTGACGCCGTCCGCCGCCCACAGGAGATTCGCCAACTCCTGCCGCTCGAGTGGGCGCGGGGCGAAACGCGTCGAGTGGCGCGCGCTGAGCGCCTGCATCAGCGGCTTGCCGATCTCCATCTGCGGCGCTGGCAGCCGGATCGTATCCGGCTCCTGCGTAACGATGGGCGCGACGCCGAGCATGCACCAAGTCATGAGGGGGATCGATGCGGTCATCGTCGTGATCCTCCTGAACACGGATTCAAATCTCCTCCAGGTACCCGGGGGGCAACCGGCGATTCACGCGTCATAG
>JBDHDN010000114.1:0-9591 GCA_039591485.1 Gemmatimonadota bacterium | reverse complement strand
AACATCGTCTTCATGCCGGGGGCAGTGGTCGACGCCGGGGGTGCATACGGCAAGATGATCGAGGTGGACTACTCCACCGGTACCGTAGTCTTCGAGGCTACCATCTCACCGCCCGTCGCCCCGTTCGGGATCACATTTCACCGCGTGGAGCGGGTACCCCTCTATCCGCCCGAGTGAGCGGCCAGAACACGACCGGGCCGGCGTGACAGCTCCCGCACGAGGCGCCGCTTGACGTGTAGATTCCAGTTCGCGGCTCAAACTCCGAGCACGGCAGCCCGTGCCCGACCGACATACCGATCCGGAGGCTGCGACCCCAGATGCCTTTTTCGATCCCCCATGTGTTGAGGCCGAGTGGCTTGCCGCTGGCGCTGTTTGCGGTTCTCGCCTGCGGGCATGCCGCTGCCCCGCTGTCCGCCCAGGATCCACGCCCGCAGGATGACTGGGCCTCCTTGGCCCGCTATCGGGAGGCCAATGCCCGGCTCGGTGCGCCGCGGCCGGGAGAGCAACGGGTCGTCTTCTATGGCAACTCCATCACGGACGCATGGGCAGAGCATTTCGAGACGATGTTCCCGGGCAAACCATACGTGGGCCGGGGCATCAGTGGACAGACCACCCCGCAGATGCTCGTCCGCTTCCGTCAGGACGTCATCGCGCTCGAGCCCGCAGTAGTCGTGATTCTCGGCGGTACGAACGACATCGCCGGTAACACGGGCCCCTCTACGCCTGGAATGATCGAGGACAACCTCACGTCGATGGTGGAGCTCGCCACGGCGAATGACATTCGGGTGGTCCTCGCGTCGGTGCTCCCGGCGTATGATTACCCGTGGCGACGGGGGCTTGACCCTGCCCCAAGGATCGTCGCCCTCAACGCGTGGATGCGGCAGTACGCGTCTGCACACGATGTCGTCTACCTGGACTACCACTCGGCGATGGTAGACGACCGGCTGGGCCTTCGCGCCGAGCTGACGTACGATGGCGTGCACCCGAACGTCGCCGGGTATCGGGTGATGGCGCCGCTGGCCGAGCGGGCGATCGCCGAAGCGCTGGGTAGAGAGTGACCCACGTGACCCAGTCCGGCTGATGCCCGGACGCATGGCGTGTGTGTCGGAATGGAACCCGAGGAATCGAATGATGAAGCTGCCAGCTCCCGCTACGATTGCCGTCGCCTGCATCGCACTCATAGGCCGCGCCGCTCCCGGCTCGGCACAGCCCGAGCCGAAGCTCTTCGTCAGCGAGTTTCTTCTGCAGTCGTCCGCGCTCGTCGATGCAACCGGAGACTCGATCTCCAGTCCGACCTTCCTGCCGCGGGGCTGGCATTCCGTCCAGGTGCCGTCGACCGTGCTACGCGCGCTCGTCGCCAACGGGGTGTATCCGGATCCCTACGTGGGGATGAACAACATGCGGATCCCGGATGCCAGCGACGCGTTCAACCGCGAGTACGATCTGGCGCGCTTCAGCCACCTGCCCGGCCAGGCGAACCCCTGGTCGTCGCCCTGGTGGTATCGCGCCGAGATCGCGGTACCCGACGTGGCACCGGGAACGCAGGTGTGGCTCAATTTCGAGGGTATCAACTACCGGGCAGACGTGTGGCTGAACGGCCAACAGGTTGCCGATGCCGAGCACGTGGCCGGGATGTTCGAGATGTTCACGTTCCCGGTCACGGATCACATCCGGCCCGGTCAGCGCAACGTGCTCGCCGTTCGGATCCATCCCCTGGACGAACCCGGACTTCCGGCCGAGCCGCAACTGGCGGTGTTCGGTCCCTTCGGACCGAACGGCGGACCGACCGGCGACATCGGCAAGAACGTCACGATGCAGTCGTCGGTCGGGTGGGACTGGATTCCCGCGGTGCGGGACCGCAACATGGGCATCTGGCAGGACGTGTTCCTGAGCTTCACCGGTCCCGTGGACATCCGATTCCCCCACATCGTCACCGATCTGCCGCTCCCCGACACGCAACCGGTAACACTCACGCTATCGGCCGAGCTGTGGAACACGACCGAGCAGCCCGTGACCGGCACGTTGGAGGTGAACATCCGCGGAGGGAACGGACACGTGATCCAGATCCGGCAGCCGGTCGCCCTCGCTGCGGGTCAGGACAGCGTGGTAACCCTCAGACCTGAGCACCACCCACAGCTCGCCGTTCGCGATCCCCTCCTCTGGTGGCCGGTCGGCTACGGCGAGCCCCACCTCTACGACTGCGAGCTGCAGTTCACGACCGCGTCCCGCGTCTCGGACCGCGAGGCTCTGGCGTTCGGCATCCGTGAGGTCGGCAGCGAGGTCACGGAGATCGACGGCTGGCTGCGGCGTGATTTCTTCGTGAACGGCCGCCGCCTCCAGATCAAGGGAGGGGCGTGGGTGCCCGACATGCTGCTGGCGCGCGACCGTCAACGGTACCTGGACGAGCTCCGCCTCTCGCGGGAAGCAAACTTCAACATGGTGCGGATCTGGGGCGGAGGGATCACGCCCCCGGCGGAGTTCTTCGAGATCGCCGACGAGCTGGGCCTGCTCGTGTGGCACGACTTCTGGATCACCGGCGACTGCCAGGGAACGTGGGACAAGGGCACCCGCGACTGGCCGCTCGAGGGCGGCGTCTTCGTCTCCAACGCCGTCAACACGGCCAAGCGGCTGCGCAATCATCCCAGTCTCTTGACGTGGACGGCCGGGAATGAGGGATACCCGCGCAGGGAGCTGTACGACGTGCTGCGGAACGAGATTGCCGCGCGGCTCGACGGCACGCGAACCTTCCTGCCGACCTCAGGCTATGCCAACCCCGAGCCCTCCTGGGGCCTTTCCTGGCCCGACGATCACGAGACGGGTGCGTACAGCGGGGGCCCTTACCACTGGGTGGAGCCGGTGGAGTACTACCGGCGCATCGCGGCCGGTCGGGACTGGCTCTTCAAAGACGAGGTCGGGATTCCCTCCGTGCCCCCGCTGGCGAGTCTCGAGCGGTTCATTCCCGAGTTGGATCCGCAGTCCGACACGCTGACGGACACGTGGGGCTACCACGACGCGGCGGAGGGCAACGGCAAGTACAGTCTCTACCATCAGGCCATCGCGGACCGGTACGGTGAGCCGCGAACGCTGGCAGAGTACGCGTGGAAGGCACAGTTCGTGAACGCCGAGAACTACCGCGCGATCTTCGAAGCGGCGAATCACGATCTGGACCGAACGGCGGGCGTGATCCTGTGGAAGACCAATGCCGCCTGGCCCAGTGTGATCTGGCAGGTCTACGACTGGTACCTGCGCCCGAATGCCGGTTACTACTACGCGAAGAAGGCCTCGCAACCGCTCCACATTCAGCTGCACCCGGAGACCTACGTGATCTCCGGCGTGAATGGGAATCGTGCGCCCGAGCGCGACCTGACCCTTCGGGTCGACCTGTACGATGAGGGAGCGAGCCGTGTAGGGGAGACCGTCACGAATGTCGCGCTCGCCCCTGAAGCGTCTCGGGACCTGCTACGACTGGAAGACGTGCCGGGCTGGGATGCCGACGCCTTTCGCTTCGTCCGGCTTCGATTGGTGGATCCGATCGTCGGCATCGTGGATGAGAACTTCTACTGGCTCGCCCCCGAGGATGACTTCCGCGTCCTCAACGAGCTTCCGCCGGTCGAGTTGACGGCTTCCGCCCACCGGATGCGGTGGGGAGGACGTGTCTGGATCACCCTCACGCTCACGAATCCCGGCGACCACCTGGCCTTCTTTGTCAGTCCGATCCTGACTCGGGGACCGGGCGGGGAGGAGATCCTGCCCACCTTCTGGAGCGATAGCTACTTCAGCATCCTCCCCGGTGAGTCGAAGACCGTGGTGGCGTACGTCGACCCGATCCGCCTCGAGGACGCAGTCCCCATCGTTCGCATCGAAGGCTGGAACGTGACACAAACGGAGGTTCGGACAATACGATGACGATACACACTGCCTCCGTACGGACCTGCGACCCGTTGCCGTCAGTCCGAGCCCTCGCCGTCGCCGTCACGGTCGGCCTACTCGCCGCCAGCACCGCCAGCGGGCAGCCGGCGCCCGGATCCTGGGAGCTCGAGTGGCAGGACGAGTTCGACGGTCCGCGACTCGACAGCGCACACTGGAACGTCGTGCTCATGCCCGACCCCTTCAACGAGGAGTTGTAGTACTACACCGATCGTGCCGACAGCAGCCCAGGCGCCAATGTCTTCGTGGAGAATGGCGTACTGACCATCGAGGCTCGCGAGGAGGACTACGCCCATCGCCGCTACACCTCGGCCCGGATCAACACCAAGGGAAAGCGGGAATTCCTGTACGGCCGATTCGAAGCCAGGATGCGGCTGCCGGCGGAGGTCGGGATGTGGCCCGCTTTCTGGCTGTTGGGTGCGAACATCGATGACGTCGGGTGGCCGGCCTGTGGTGAGATCGACATCGTGGAGGGCAAGGGCCGCATGCCGGACTGGACGTCCGGAGCGCTCCATCGCGGCCCCGCGCCGGGCCGCAACCTGATCACCGCGGCCGAATACCGGTTGCCGGTCGGCGATTTCCACGCCGAATGGCACGTCTTCGCGGTCGAGTGGGAGTCCGAGCAGATCCGCTGGTATGTCGACGACGTGCTCTATCAGACCGTTGACAAGCCCACGGACGTGGAGCCGGCGTACTGGCCCTTCGATCACGGGCACGCATTCTTCGTGATCCTCAATCTCGCCGTGGGTGGGTGGTTCGACGCCCCCTACGAGCCACCGGAGGATCTCGAGCCCCAGCGACTGCTCGTCGACTACGTGCGCGTGTACCAGCGGACGTCCCAGACGGGTGCGCGTCCCGATACGTCCGGGCCCATCCCGAATCGGTAAGCCGCCACCTGTTCCGGGACTCCGGGCACATCTCGCGTCGGCCGCGAGCTGTCTGCCGGGAGACCCGCTGCTCCGTACCGAGACGCGGCAGGGCTGGGCGCGCGGTGCAGCCATCGTCCTGCGGAGCTCTCGTAGAACCCGGTCGAGGTAGGCTTAGAGAACTGGACCTCGTCACAATCTCGTGGGAGCCCAGGCCCGGGCTGGTTTCCGTGTGGATCGTTTCTTGCTGCACCGGCCGTAGTATCGCTGGGTCGACCGGGCTGCACCGGGGTTGGATCGTCCCCGAAGGACGCGCGTTCCGATGGCGCCGAACGCGTGACTCCGTCACCGGGAGTTCGCGGTCATTCCCGCCGACTCCGCCCGCGCACTACCCGGTCGCTGCCCCACACCGACGCGGGTGCAGTCCGGGGAAGCAGTCGCGTCCCGCAGCGCGCCGCCGGTGAGAGGTGCATTCCGGTCGGTTCCCGGCGCCAGCGGCGGTCGGGAGCAGCACTCGGATGGAAAGAGCCGAACGGGACATCAACTCCTCACGACTGAGCGGATCTTGCTCTTCAACTCCCTGAGTTTCGCTGCGTTCATCCCCGTAGTGTATGTCATCTACCTGCGGCTGCCGCTCCGGTGGCAGAATGTCTTCCTGCTTGCTGCGAGCTATGTCTTCTACGCCTCCTGGGATTGGCGATTCCTCTCGCTGATTCTGTTCAGCACGGCCGTCGACTACTGGGTCGGGCTGCGCCTTCCGCAGACAGCCGACGGCCCGCGCCGCACACGGCTCTTGCTCCTCAGCCTGAGCACGAATCTCGGTCTGCTGGGCGTGTTCAAGTACTTCGGGTTCTTCGCGCAGAGCCTTGGCGACTTGCTGACAGCGATCGGGTTCGCCGTCGAGCCCGTCACCTTGCGTATCGTGCTTCCCGTCGGGATCTCCTTCTACACGTTCCAGACACTGAGCTACACCGTCGACGTCTATCGGCGTCGCCTCGAGCCCGAGCCAGATCCGGTGAACTTCGCGCTGTTCGTCGCCTTCTTTCCCCAGCTCGTGGCCGGGCCGATTGAGCGGGCTGCACGAATGCTTCCCCAAATCAGGGCCCCACGGCTGATCATGCGGCGTGACATCACGGCGGGCTTGTGGTACGTACTGGCCGGTTACTACCTGAAGGTCTTCGTTGCCGACAATCTCGCCCCGGTCGCCGATGCCGGCTTCTCGACATCGGGCCCGGCAGATGGCTGGGGCACGCTGCTCGGGGTCTACGCGTTCGCATTTCAGATCTTCGGTGACTTCGCCGGCTATTCGTCGATCGCCATCGGAATTGCACGACTGATGGGATTCCACCTGACCACCAACTTCCTTCATCCCTACATTGTCTCGAATCCCCGTGATTTCTGGCGTAGCTGGCACATCTCGCTGTCGACGTGGCTGCGGGACTACCTGTACATCCCACTGGGTGGCAACTCCGGCGGCCGACGACGACTCTACCGCAATCTGTTTCTCACCATGCTGCTCGGCGGGCTCTGGCACGGCGCCGCCTGGACCTTCGTGGTGTGGGGTGTGTTTCATGGGAGCCTGCTCATCGCCCATCGTGTGAGCGAAGCACGCCTGCGAGTGAGCTGGTTGCAGGGGGCCGATCTCGCCTCCAAGGCGTGGTGGGGAGTCAAGGTCGTCCTGATGTTCCAGCTGACCTGCGTGGGCTGGCTGATCTTCCGGGCGCCGTCGTTCACGGCGCTGGAGCAGATCGTCGGAAACCTGGCGCGGACCACGGGATTGCCCACGGCGACCCACATCGTTTCCGCCTTACACATCCTGTTTTACTCCTGGCTTGCGTTCCTGCTCCAGTTGATGGTCTTCCGCCGGAACGGGCGTACCGACCTGGAGGGCATCTCCCCGTGGATTCAGGCTGTACTCGTGGCCGTGATGTTCTACAGCATTCTCGTCTGGGGAAGCTTCGGCGAGTCCCCCTTCATCTATTTCCAGTTCTAGGAGCCTGACGGATGGATCGCACACGATCGGATCGGCGCCGGCCCAACCGTCTCCGCGAGCCCCTCCAGGCGTGGGTGTGGTCATGACCAAGCACAGGGACCGCCGACGATCTGCGTTGACTTTCATCCTCATGCTGGCCGGTATCGGCATCGCTGTCCGACTGCTGCTGGTGGGAAACCCATGGATCTGGCGGTTCTACGCCGCCAAGCTGCGTCCGGCGGACATCGGATGGCGCCAGTACTCAGCCGTCCGGAAGAAGCGCGACTCGTTCCTGCCCCCACCTGGCAAGACGCCGTACCTCGCAGTCGGGTCGAGCCAGACCGGGGCGATCTTCCTGCCGTATGCGGACCGACACCCGGATCTCCGCATGTTCACCGCGGCAGCCATGAGTCCGTTTGACTTCGTCACGCACGCGCAGCAGATATTCCGCTTGGGGGCCGACACGCTCTTGCTCTATCTGTCGGATTTCGATCTAGCAAGGCAACCGGAAAGAGCGGCTCTGGTGCTCGCCCCGGCTCAGGGGCTCGGGATCATCGCGTTGTGGCGCGACCTGGCGCGGGCGGGAGGTCTTGGTGACTACTCCTCCGTAATGGTCGAACTCACGGTGGGTGAGCTGTTTTCGGAGTTCAAGTACCGATTCGTCTTCAGAGGCATCGCCGAGAAGGCATTCATCCGCCTCGCTGAGAGACTCGGACCACTACACGAAGCACCGGCGACCCGGTCTTCGATCGAGGAGCGGATCGCATTGCTCCGGTCGAGTATCTCGAGGGAGGGTATTCCCTTCAACATGTACTTCCTGGAGCGATTCCTGGAACAGGCCGTCGCCGCCGGACGCAGTGTGATCGTCCTGGAAGGTCAGTACAGTCCGATTGTCTCCTCGCCGGAAACGCGGCGAATCGCGGAAGACGTCAGCGGGCGCATGGCTACACTGTCCCACAGGTTGGAGGGAGTCCGCTTTGTGCCGCGCAGCGAGTTTCGCTCCTTCTCGGAGAGCGATTACTACGACCTCACTCATGTCGTCCCGGAAGCAGGCTATGCCTACGCAACCGCGCTCCTGGAGTTGCTACGAAGCCATCCAGCCATCCCGTCTGCCGGATCGAGCGACGGGAGCGACTGACCGGTGTACCGTGGCCCACATGCACTCCCGCAGCAACGCCGCAGGCCCCGCGTGGGGTGGCGGAGCATGGGCTCGCCGCGCAGGGTGCACCGCCGCGGAGCATGCCGATCCCCACGACGTGACGAGGCGGGGGACGGGATCCGGTCGGCGATACCCATCGGACGACTGGCCCTTCGACGGCGGCCACCCGAGCCACATCATTGTGAACCTGGCGGTCGGCGGGTGGATCGGCGATCCTCACCCGCCACCGGAGGATCTCGAGCCCCAGCGACTGCTCGTCGACTACGTGCGCGTCTTTCGACGAGCCTCGCAGTCGGGAACCTGACGTGGTCGCGCAGCCCTTCGGGCCCCCGTCCCCGCCCCCCTGGCAGCACCGACCTGCGCCCTCCGGCGAGCCGGCATCGGCCGAGCATGTGAGAGCACGAGGCTCACCATGAACGACGCATTCCAGATTCTGGACATCACGCCAGACAACCTGTGTCGGGCGCCGCTCTGCGGAATCAAGGACTCCGAACACGAGGGTCGACTGGCGAAGGAACGCTGGATGAGCAGCGCCCTCCTGCACGGGCTGCGGGCGCGCGTGTTGATCGGTGACAGGGGCGTGCAGTTCGGTTATGCGGAGTGGCTGCCCGGCGAGCACGCGTGGCGGGGAGTGAGCACGGCCGGCTACATGTTCCTTCACTGCGTCTGGACGTACTCCCGACGGTACCAACACCAGGGGCACGGCCGGCGCCTCATCGAGGCCTGCCTGGACGACGCTCGGAAGGCCGGCATGTGGGGCGTGGCCACCGTCGCGCGCGAGCGGCCCTGGCTGGCCGGGCGCGCAATCTTCCTGAAGAACGGATTCGAGCCGGTCGATTCGGCGCCCCCGGACTACGACCTGCTGGTGCGGAAGCTCGCCCCCTCCGCTCCGCATCCGAGATTCAGGGGCGACTGGCGGAGACGTCTGAAGAAGTACGGTACGGGCCTGACGATCGTCCGAGCGGCACAGTGCCCTCATAGCATACGATTCGCGGAGAAGATCGCCGCCGACGCCAAGGTCTCGTACGGCCTGACCCCTCGAGTGGTCACACTCACGACGTGGCGCGACGCCCAAGCCGCTCCCACGCCCTTCGCGGTCTTTGCCGTGATCTACAATGGGGAGATCGTCGCCGACCACCACGTCAGCGTCCGTCGGTTCAAGACGCTGTTGGATCGTGTCCTCTCACGCCCGCCCAACACCGTGAGAGGGAAGAAGGTCAGCGGGAACGCCGGCGAGCGTCGAACGCTCTGAACGGATCGCTGTCGACCTCGGCAGTGTAGGCCCCGGGGTCTCTCGACCTTACTCCTCCGCGTAGAGCACGGCGTCGAAGAAGTGGAGCATCTGCTCGGCATAGTAGGCACCGTAGCGGTTGAACGTCTCCACCACATCGTCGTTTGGCTTCCAATCGAAGAACGCGTGATTCGCTCCTCCGACTTGGACGTACTCGACCGTCTGACCGGCCGCAACCAGCGCCTCCATGTATGCGGTGACGTCCGCGTCCGTGATGAGCGGATCGGCCGTTCCCCTCGTGAGGTAGTGCGGGATCGCCCGGTCCGCGGCATCGGGGATGTTGTGAATTGGCGATAGCGCCTCGATCGCCGCCAGGTTCGTGCTGTCCGCGCTCAAGAACCGACGCATCCCCGGATTGGCAAACGCAAACACACCG
>JBDHDN010000113.1:0-9598 GCA_039591485.1 Gemmatimonadota bacterium | reverse complement strand
AGCGTCATCGAGTTGGCGCCACGTCACCGCGGCGCCGACTGCCGCGTGCCAGTCCGACTCGCTGACGGTGAGAGGACGACGCAGCCGCCGAAGGTCGACCACAACCCCCGCGCCGACGTTGTTGCCTGGGATGCCGCTTCCGGCGCCGCGTGGGATCAGCACCCACCCGCGGTCACGAGCCGTACTGACGAGCGCGACGACATCGTCGAGGCCCTCGGGGAGGGCCACCGCCGCAGGGACGATCCGATAGGGGCCGGCACCCTCCGCATAGACACTGCGCGTGCGATGGTCGGTGTAGAACCGGCCGGTAAACCCCTGCGGCGCCGTCAGTGCACTCACGGTATGGACCTTTTCCCGGAGCGCTTCCATCGCGTGCGCGCCAGTCGCCGGAAATACGAGCGGACGAGCAGATTACTGGGAGCGACGATCCGGGACAGTGCTATCGTGCGCGCGACGTCCGTCCGGCTGATCTTGACCTTGTGTGCGGGATCGAGGAGGCGGTCATCGCGCTCCGCAAGCTCGAGCGTTTGCACCGCGAAGTACAAGGCGGTCAGGCAGAACAGGCGGATTCCGTACGCCGTCCGCGGCAGCACGACGGTGTACTCCAACGCGTCGAGCAGATGCTCCTTGGCTTTGTCGATCAGGACATGCATGACCTGCTGCGCGGCGGCACCGTGCCGTCCGTCGTGCAACTCCTCCGGCGTGATGCCGGCCAGTTGGCACAGCTCCTGAGGAACGAAGCTCCATCCGCGACGCCGGTCGTCCGCGACGTCCTTGATGATGTTGGTGAGCTGTAGTCCGAGGCCAAAACTCGTTGCCAGGCGTTTGAGTGTGCGGTACGGTGCGCGATGCGCCACACTGCCATGCAGACGGAACAGCTCCGTCAGCAGGTGGCCCACCGTTCCCGCAACGTAGTAACAGTATCGGTCGAGCTCGTCGACCGTGGCGAGCGCTTCGATGTGCGACGTGGTCCCTGACCGCTTGCGGCTTGCGAACTCCGCCATCCCCACGCACATCTCCTGCACCCACGGACGGATGGCTTCCTGCCGCATCGTCGGCTGAGTACGGAACTCCCGCACCACCGCGTCGGCCTGCTGCGCGAGACGCTCGTCATCGCTCTCGGCCTGGGCAAAGACCTCGCTCAGCCCGATATCGTCCGGCCCGGAGTCCTCCAGGGAATCCGCAAACGCCCGCAGGAGTCGTCCCTTCTCCTCGGGCGGTAGTCGCGTCGAGTCTTCGATCGTGTCGGCGACGCGGCACAGGAGGTAGGCGATGAGCACCGGGTGCTCGAGGTCCGGTGGCAGCAGGCGGATGCAGATTGCAAACGTGCGGGAGACCTTCGGCAGCATCTCATGGCAGAAACGACGGTCGTCCACCGATGCCGCGGAAACGACGGGCGCGCCCGCACCAGCCCGTGGCGTCAGGAACGCCATGGAAGCAGGGCGGGCATCAGTGCACGGGCGGAGAAGATCTGTCGCGGGTCGGCGGACTCGCTCAGCACGCCGGCGGCTGCGCGCTGCAGCCGTCTGCTGTGGGCGACGCGCGCGGCGACGAAGTCGGTGAGCCGCGGCCACCGGATCCAGCGCTCTGCTACGCGGTATCCTTCGTAGCGCGGCGCGACCTGCCGCAGGAGCCGCTCAGGATAGTCGGCGAGCACGCCGGGATCCTTGCGCCGCAAGGCCAGATCGACGCGGTCGCCGGCGATCTCGCCCGTCTCCATGGCCTTGCCGATGCCCTCGCCTGTGAACGGGAACGTCGCGGCGATCGTTTCGCCAACCGCCACGGTCCGCCTACCGTCGTAGCTCGCTTCTGGCTCGAGTCCGCACCGCAACCGCGCTCCCGCGAGAGGTGTCGCTTCGCTCCGATTGCGCCAGATCTCTCGAGCGGTGGGAAAGTGGTCCGTGAACGCGGTGAAGGTGTGCCGCAGGTTGATGCGCGGGGCCCTCCGGCCGCGGTGGAACACACCACATCCCATGTTGAACCAGCCTGCGCCGAGGGGGAAGATCCAGGCATAGCCCGGCAGCACGGCCCGGTCGAATGAAATGATCAACTCCCGAAGATCCACGGGGGCTTTGACGTAGCAGCGCAAGGCGAGGGCTCCCGCGGCACGGTCCCGAGCTCCCTGGGACCGCAGTCGAGTATCAGCGCCGGTGGCCAGCACCACGTACTGAGCGCGCACCGCGTCCGGCACGCCACGGAGATGCAGCTCGACGCACTCGGCGGTCGAGCGCGTCGCCGTTGCGGTCGCAGTGTGAAATCGTGCTCCCGCGTCGAGCGCGGCATCAAGCAGTAGTTTATCGAGCCGTTGCCGTCGCAGGGTCAGGAAGCGGCCAGCGACATCCACGCGTACCGCTCCGGGGCTGTAGACCGCAAGTGCATCGCTGTGGAAGGCCTCCCGCTCGACGGTCTCCAGCAGGCCCCCCCGTCTGAGGCTCTCTATCGCATCGGGAATCAATCCGTCACCGCATACCTTGTCACGCGGAAACGCGTGACGATCGAGCACCAGGATGGCCCTGCCCTGTTGCGCCAGCCGACGTGCAGCGGTACAGCCGGCTGGTCCGGCGCCGATCACCACGGCGTCCCACGTCCGCTCGACGAGGGTCGGATTGAATCCGGCCGCCAGTGCAGGATCGGTCACGGGGACGAAGAGGCGAGCGAGGCGCGCATTGCCGAGAGTATGCGGACCAGCAACTCGGCACCCGGGTGTCCTGGTGGAGCCATGATCTCGTTCTGGCGCTCCTCGAGCGAAGGATCGACTACTCGCCGCATCACGGCTTCCGAGGCGAGTCGTGTACTCTCGTCGCCGAGTCGGTCGGCAAAGAAGCGGAGCCGGACAGCCCGCCTCGGGTCGAGGCCCGAGCCGCCGCCTGGAGCTTGCATGATCGTATCGTACCAGTCCGTCTCGAGATAGCCCTCGGCGGGGCTCGACACGCGAATCGTGAGTCCCTCGCCAACGGCGAGTGTCTGCAAGGTGGCAATGATCACGTCCGGCTCTGCCGTCACGGAGTCAATGCGTGCGTCGGCGAGAGGAACGAGATATGGCCGTGCGCCGATCGACCCGCAGGTCCACGTCACGGCGGTCGCAGGGATCAGGAGGCACAAGACGAGTGCGCTGCGCCGGGGCTTGTGTCCCGGTCCATCACGTCCGATGACGGATCCATGGTCAGTCGGTGCGACCTGCATCGCGGCTTCCTCCATCTAGACGCCGAGGTTCCGACGGATCTCGCTGGCCAGGCGCTCGATCGTGCCGCCTCGATCGGCGCCCGGGCGATCGGCGGAAATCTCCCCATGCTCGAGTCGGTCGAGCACCTGCTCGAGACTCACCTGCATTTGCTCGACCTGACCCATGCGCTTCCGTGCAAGTGCCGTCCCCGCCACGAGCCCGATGCCTGCCGGCAACAGCGCAACGGGCACCATCACACCGAGCGCAAGTCCGATTGTGGTGGCAACCGCACCGCTTCCGGCCAGCGTCGTCGCACCGGTCAGGCGTGATCGACGCGTGTTCGCGAGGTCGGCGAGGAGCTGAACGTGACACCGTCCGCCGTCGAGTGGCGACACTTGCCCGACGATCTCGCGGGCTTGGGCAAGTCGGTAGGCACGTCCACCGACCCTCAGTTCCCGCTTGATGGACGAGAACATGTCCTTCCTCGGCTCCCAGGACGTCCGGTTCGGAAACCGCCGCTTCACGATGAGGAGCTCGCCTTCGGTCATCCAGCGCCCGAGCGCCGCGTGCACTCGCTCGCCCGTGTCGGCGATGGATCGGTGCGCGACCACGTAGCGGGGACCAGCGAGCCACGAGGCAAAGCCGGGTTCCGCCTGCATGACGGACCGCGTCTGTTCCTCGAGGAGTGCCTGCTGGAGATAGCGAGCCGGAATGCCGACGTCCTTGCCGAGGAGCATGAGGTCCGACTCGGTCAGGCCCTCGCCGATATCGCGCTCGCCTGCCTGCAGCTCCGCAGCACGCCGGATGATCCGCTCGAGAGCGTGGCGGTCGATGCGTGCCGTATCCGGAACGAGATCGTTCATCATCCTCCCCCAGTAACGGCAACCAGCTGGCACTCGTCTCCCGGACTGCTGACTCCCTCAGATCCCAACTGGTCGCCCGGGCCGCCGAATCTCCTTCCCTAAAGTATGGTGTGAGGAGGAAGCCCGTATCCAGTGCGCGAGCCGGATGGGGCAACGACCCGTAGTGCCAACCGGTTCAGAAGCGCCGGACGTGTGCTCCGATCCACTCGGCCACGTCCTCGGTCGCGCATTCACCGTCGAGATCGGCCGTGGTCACGCCTGCCTCGATCGCGTCGCGGACACCGGCCTCGAGCGCCGCCGCGGCGCGGCGAAGCCCAAGGTGCTCGAGCATCAGCGCCCCGCTGAGGATGGCGGCCATCGGATTGGCCACACCCTGTCCGGCGAGCGGCGGCGCCGATCCGTGGACCGGCTCAAACAGGCTGACGCGACCGGGGTGCAGGTTTGCACTGGCCGCCAGGCCCATACCGCCAACCAGCTCGGCACCGAGATCCGAGAGGATGTCGCCGAAGAGGTTGTTCGTGACGATGACCTCGAACCGGCCTGGCGTGCGGACCAGCTCCATGGCGAGGGCGTCGACGTATCGGTGCTCACGCTCGAGGTCGGGAAACTCGGCACCGACTTCCTCGAACAGGCGTTGCCACAGCCGGTGTGCCGGCACGGCATTCGCCTTGTCCGCCATCGTTATCCGTGAGCGACCCTGCCGCCTCGCCCACTCGAATGCTGCGACGAGGATACGGCGCACCTTCGGCGCCGTGTGCACCTCGTGGGCGATCCTGACCTCCCGATCCGTACCCTCGTACTCGGTCGAGCCCTGACCGAGGTAGATCCCCTCGGTGTTCTCACGGAAGATCGCGAAGTCGATGGCTGGTCGCTGCCCCTGGCGTGATGGAGCGACGTGACGCAGCGGGCACAGGTCGGGATGCAGCAGGCGACAAGGCCGGAAGTTGATGTACAGATCCAGCCTGAATCGTAGACCGAGGAGAATGTCCCGCGCGTGTTCGTTTCCGGGCACCCGTGGATCGCCAAGCGCACCGACGAGAATGGCATCCGTCTCGTCGCGAAGGTGTGCGAATGCCTCGTCCGGGAGCGTCTCACCAGTCGACAGAAAGTGGTCGGCGCCGAACGGCAGTCGCTCGAACCGGATGGATGCACCCTCGAGCTCGGCTGCGGCGCCGATTGGCCCAGCCGCAGCGTCGAGGACTTCGGGACCGATCCCATCGCCCGGGATGAGGGCGACTCGGAACGCGCGCGACCGCCGATCAGTCATCGAAGCCACGGCCGCATGCGCAGCAGAAGCGCCACTCGGGCTCGAGCGTCTCACCGCAGTGCCGGCACGGCACTACGGCAATCCGAAGGCCACAGTGCGGACAGAAGTGCACGTCCCGGTCCGCCGGCAGTGTCTCTCCGCAACCGGGGCATCCCACGGCGTGCTCGATGCTCTCGAACGGGAGGTCGTGGGACGAAGCGGCCGCCGTCAGCTCGTGGATGCTCGAATCGGTCGACCGCGGGGGCTCCGGCACAGGTGGGGGAGTGGGCGGCACCAGGGTCGACACTGGTGTCGGGGCTGCAACCGCCGCCGGAGGCTCGTACGGAGCCGTGGGTGTAGAGGGTGCCGGCGGGGCGTACGCTTCCTCCGCCCTGATGAAGCGCCGCACGGCATCCGGACTCAAGGTCATGGTCGCTGCGGCGTACTCTCGGAAGGCGCCGGGCGTCGGATTGGGGCGTGCCGCCTCATCGGCCAGCGCGCGCTGCACGTCCTCGGGCTCGACGTGGACGTAGCCGCGCTCCCCGGCGAGCAAACGAAGAACGGTGATCTCGTAGTCCTCGATCGTGTCGACCCGGAGCGCATCGCGATGGTACCGATAGGGAATCAACCGCTGATACAGCTCGGAGATCTGGAAGGGCCGTTCGAGATAGCGAGGAGCGTTCGTGGACAGGTGATGCACGAGGTACTGAAAGATCCGGTCGACGTCGTCCATGTCGGTGTCTATCTCCACTCGGTTGTCCAGCGCTCGTAGTGAACGGGTGTAATCCCCGCCTGTGCCAGGAGCTCCACCCCGCTGGGATCGCGATAGCGCCGGCGAAAGTAGACGTGCGTGACGCCGGAATTGATCATCAGCTTGGCGCAGGCAACGCATGGGCTGTCCGTAACGAACACTACCTTGTCACGCAGCGCGCCGGGTGCCTTGACCAGGGCATTGACCTCGGAGTGGATGCACCCACAATTGCCGGGAACGGCGGAGTCGCAGCGGTTGGGAAGCCCCCGGGCATTGCCGTTGTATCCGATCGCGAGCACGTTCTCGAGACGGGCATCAGTGACCACCGTGCCGACCTGGAGTCGTGCGCAGGTCGACCGCTTCGCCAGTTCCTCCGCCATGCGCATGTAGACCTCGTACAGCGGAATCCGATCGACCTGCACCCCTTCACTGTCGGCGAGCAGGTTGAGCGGGTGCGTGTTCTCAGGTACTCCGTCCTTGAATCGGGTCATGATCTCTCAGCCTGCCGCGTCTCGTGCTGGTCGAATTCGGCGTCTGGATCGCCGTCGATGAACCGGCCGCGCGCCTGCTCCGCGCTGAGCCACTCCTCGAACTGCGATGGAACCGCGCCCTGCGAATGGACCTGTTCCCGCGCGGCCGTGATTGCCAGATGGTTGGCGTATTCGTTCTTCACATGGCCCGCGTGTCCGCGCACCCACTGCCAACGCACGACGTGCCCCGCGAGCGCCTCCATCAGCCGCTGCCACAGCTCGAGATTCTCGACCGGCCCCCCTTTGCGCCGCCACCCTCGTGCCATCCAGCCCGGCACCCACTCCGTCACCCCCTTGACGGGATACTCCGAATCGGAAACGTAGGTGACACGGAAGCGGTTGCCCTTCCCGGAGAGCAGGGCAAAGGTCGCGATCGCACCCGCGAGTGCCATGCGGTTGTTGGTCGTCGCGGGTGAGGAGATGAAGACGTCGCGCCGGGCGATGCCGTCTGGGGTCCGCACTTCGAGCAGTGAGCCCGCGCCTCCGGGGTTGTCTCCCTCGCGTCCGTTGCCCAGGCAGCTCTCGTCGGCGTGGACGAGCACGAACTCGTCGGGTCGGCGTTGGGGCGTCATGGCAGCACCTCGATCCGTCCGGGTGGTCCCTCGATGATCTCCCCAATGTCGGCTGACGCGAGGGTGCCCACATCGCGCAGGGCGCCGATCAGATCCGATACGGCCGCCCCATCGACGGCGAGCACGAGCCCTCCGGACGTCTGTGCATCGCACAGGAGCAGTCGCACCTCAGCGTCGGTTCCGTCGTGCCACATGGCGTACTCTGCCGCCGCGTCGCGATTCCGTTTCGTGCCCCCCGGTACCGCCCCGGCGGCGACATGTGTACGAACGTTGGGAAACAACGGGACCGCCGCCGCCGTCACGCGTGCGGCGACGCCACTTGCCGCCAGCATCGCGTGCAGATGCCCGAGGAGACCGAACCCGGTAACGTCGGTCGCGGCGTGGACCGCCTCCCCGACCCGTCGTGCCGCGTCGAGAGCGCCAGCGTTCAGCGTCATCATGCTCCGGATGGCATCCTCCATACCGGCTTCGTCGATGGACTGCCGCTTCAGTGCAGTGGACAGCACGCCCGTGCCGATCGGCTTGGTGAGTACGAAATGGTCGCCCGGTCGTGCCGTCGCGTTCGTGAGCAGTTGGTCTGGATTGGCCTCACCGACCGCCACCATGCCGAGCTTGGGCTCCGCATCCTCGATCGAGTGTCCCCCGAGAATGAACGCGCCGGCTTCGTGCATCTTGTCGGCTGCCCCCCGCACCGCGTCACCGACCAGTGCGAGGATCTCCGGGTCGCGAGGCCACGCTACCATGTTCAGGGCGAAGAGTGGCGTGGCGCCCATGGCGTACAGGTCGCTCAGTGCATTCGCCGCAGCGATCGCCCCGAACGTATAGGCATCGTCCACGATCGGTGTGAAGAAGTCGATTGACGCCACGACCGCGCGGTCGTCGGCGATTCGGTACACGGCGGCGTCGTCCCGCGTCAAGGCTGCAACGAGCACACGGGGATCAGTCGCCGGCGGCACATGGCGCAGGACCTGCGCCAGCTCGGCCGAGCCGAGCTTGCACGCTCAGCCGGCGCCGTGCGAGAGCGTTGTCAACCGGATGCGCGGTCGCTGATCGCGCTGGGCATCCGCCATGGGATGCGTCTCCTTACGGGCTGGGCTCACGAGGCCCAAGCACGCGCTCGAGGGATGCTCGTCGTCCGTTCGTGCCGAAAACTAGCAGGTCGCGCCTGGAGGGTGAGGGTCAGCCGGGGGCTCCCGCTGCGAGTACGAGCGTGCGCGTCGCGATGAGGGCCCACTCCTCGTTGTCCGTAGGATCGAAAGCTCCGGAGGGCCGCTGCATGGTACACAGGAGCGGCGCGGCTCTGGCAGCGACGTGCCGGACGCGCTCGTCCGGCAATCGGGCGAGCATGCCAAGCGCGTGGAATGTACTGGTCCCGGTCCATGTCCCGTCGCGCTGCTGAGCACTCACGACCGTGTCGAGCATCGGACCGAGCTCCGGTCGGGTTTCGATTGGGCCGTGGCCGGTCGCGCCGAGCATGAGGAGGAACAGGTCGGGGTTCCGGTCCGTTGCCCACGGATCGGCCGCGAGTGGGGATGCGAGCAAGGCCGCCAGGTGCGCCCGCACGGCTTCTCGTCGGTCCTCACCGGCACGCAGCACGCTCCGCAAGGCGAAGCAGCTCGCCGCGAGGCGTGCCTCGTCTTCTCGCTTGAAGGCGGCGCCGGTCGGAAGGGAAAGGGGCGCGAGCTCGAAGTCCTGTCCCCCTGCCGAAAAGAACCCCGTGACGAAATGATGGCACTCGCGAGCCTCGTGGCGTTCCGGAGTGCAGCCTTCCCCGAAATGCCCGGGGCGATCCTGCTGTGCCAGAACGTACCCGATCATCCGCACCAGGCCGGCGCACTCGGTCTCGCACCCCAGGTCCATCAACTCCCACGCCGCCCATGCGGTCGCGACGAGCGAGCCGCCGAGACTGCCGTCGATTCGTGAGCGACGGCGCAACTCTCGGACGAGATGCTCGGTCAGGTCGGCATCCTCCGGACGGGAGCGGCCGACGAGCCGCCGTGCGAGCACCGCGGCTCGAGTCGCACGCGGGGCAAAGAACTCCGCCGCGCCCTCGAGCGCCTCGCGTACCGACCCGCTTCCTCCCATGGCTCCTCCCTTACCCGTCGTCTTCCCCGCGCCAGCCCGGCCCGCGAAGCCCGCGCCCGGGACGGGCATCGGTCATGACTCCATCATCAAGCACGAGCTCGCCGTTGACCAGGACGAACCGTACGCCGCGTGAGACCTGATGCGGTTCCTCGAACGTGGCAACGTCGATGATGGTTGCAGGATCGAATACCACGACATCGGCAGCCATCCCCGGCCGTAACAGGCCACGGTCGAGCAGTCCAACGCGCTGAGCAGGCAGCGATGTCATCTTGCGGATGGCGTCCTCGAGCCGCAGCAGTTCATGCTCTCGGACGTACCGCCCGAGGATCCGGGGAAAGCTCCCGTACACTCGGGGATGCACCAGATCCTCCGAGAACACGCCATCCGT
>JBDHDN010000112.1:0-9623 GCA_039591485.1 Gemmatimonadota bacterium | reverse complement strand
CCGACCCCACGGTCTCGACGTATCCCGGGGCGTGGAGTCGGCACCTGGCATCAAGGACCCCGGGCGGGTCCGACGCTTTCTCGCGGCCGTTCAGAAAGCGGAGGTCATCGGTGCCTCCTGAGACGGTGCTCACCGAGGGTGCGACCGTGCCGAGCCCCGGACGCTTCGGCCGGTTCGGCGGGCAATACGTGCCCGAGACGCTGATGCCCGCCCTGCTCGAGCTGACCGCGGCGCACGCGGACGCCATGCACGACACGGCGTTTCTGCACGAGCTCGACGTGTTGCTGCACGAGTACGCCGGCCGGCCCACCCCGCTCTACCGCGCGCGGCGCCTCGAAGACGCACTCACCGCTGATTGCCCGGTGTACCTCAAGCGGGAAGACCTGCTGCACACCGGCGCCCACAAGGTGAACAACACGCTCGGCCAGGTGCTGCTCGCTCGGCGCATGGGCAAGCGCCGCATCATCGCCGAGACCGGCGCCGGGCAACACGGTGTCGCGACGGCCGCGGTGTGCGCGCGCTTCGGGTTGGATTGCACGGTGTACATGGGCGACGTGGATATGGAGCGCCAGCGGCCCAACGTGCAGCGCATGCGGCTGTTCGGCGCCGAGGTCCGACCGGTGCACTCCGGAAGCCGCACACTCAAGGACGCGACCAGCGAGGCGATCCGTGACTGGGTGGCGAACGTCGAGCACACCCACTACGTCATCGGATCGGCGGTGGGACCGCATCCATACCCCTCTCTGGTCGCGGACTTTCAGGCGGTGATCGGCCGGGAGGCGCGGGCGCAGGTGCTCGAGGTGGCGGGCCGTTTGCCATCCCATGCGGTGGCGTGCGTGGGAGGAGGGAGCAACGCGATCGGGTTGTTCCGCGGCTTCCTCGACGACCCGGAGGTCGCACTCGTCGGGGTGGAGGCGGGCGGTGGACCCGAAGGGCACGCCGCAACCCTCAATCGCGGTGCGCCCGGCGTGCTGCACGGCTCGCTCAGCCTGCTGCTCCAGGACGACGACGGCCAGGTGGCTCCGGTGCACTCGATTTCGGCCGGCCTCGACTATCCCGGGGTCGGCCCGCAGCTCGCCCATCTTGTGGAGACCGGCCGACTGGTCACTGCAAGCGCGACCGACGAGGAGGCACTTGCAGCGGTTGAAGAACTGTGCCGCACCGAGGGTATCCTCCCCGCCCTCGAGACGGCGCATGCACTGGCGCACCTGCGCTCGTTGGTGGCCGAGCCCGGGACGGAGCTGGTCGTGCTCAACCTCTCCGGCCGTGGGGACAAGGACCTCGACCGACTGGATCGCGAGGCGCGCACCGTCGAGGACGAGGCATGAGCACGCTCGAGCGCGCGTGCCGGACCCGGCGCACTCGTGGCGAGCGCGCGCTGGTTCCGTTCGTCACCGCCGGCTTTCCGGACGAGCGCACGTCGCTCGAGCTGCTGGTCGAGTGCGGTCGCCGCGGGTGCGAGGTCGTCGAGGTGGGCGTGCCGTTCAGCGATCCCGTCGCCGACGGCCCGGTCATCCAACACGCGAGCCAGGTTGCGCTCGCCAACGGCATGACACTCTCGCGTGCGCTGGCGTTGGTGCGCGACGTCGCCGCCGACGGGATCCTCCCCGTCATGATGACCTATCTCAATCCGGTGTTGCGGTTCGGCTTCACGCGGTTCGCACGCGAGGCAGCGGCGGCCGGCTGTGCCGGGGTCATCGTGCCGGATTTGAGCGTCGAGGATGCGGCGCCGCTGCGCGAGGCGCTGCTCGACCACGGCGTGGCGCTCGTCGATCTCGTGGCACCGACCACCCCGGACGACCGGCTGCGACGGATCGCGGGTGCGGCCGGGGGGTTTCTCTACCTCGTGTCGGTGACGGGCGTGACCGGCACCCACGGCGCATCCGCCGAGCGCCTCGCCCCATTCGTCGGGCGTGTGCGGCACCACACCGATCTGCCCCTCTACGTGGGCTTCGGCATCGACGGACCTGAGCGTGCCCGCGACGCTGCCGCGCACGCCGATGGGGTGATCGTGGGGAGCGCGTTGATCCGAAGGTTGGACGGTGGCCCGGACCGGGCTACGTGTGTTGCCAATGCACTCGCGTTGGTGGACCACATCCGTGCGGCGCTGCACGTGCCGGCGGACACGCCCATCCCCAGATAGCCGGGACCGAGCCACGGGGGTGGCTCCAGGCCACCATCACTCGTGGCCCGACCCGTTCGGCTCGCTCGCCCTCAACGGTCGCACCAGGTTCGTTCCCGTCCCGGCGACAATACGCATCCGGTCCTCCAAGCCCATGAGCTCACCCCGGTCAGGTGCCGTTCCGGACCTGACCGGAGAGACCGGACGGGTGTCCGCTGCAAGGCGTGCCTGGGACGTGGCGGCGCCCACGTCCGGCTCCTCCTCGAGCGTGACGAGCATCGGCCATCACCACGACCGAGACCACGCGAGCCTCAATTTGGCATTCTCACTTCAACTTCCCTACCTTCTCACCCATCCCACCCCGGCACCGACTGCAAACCGAGACCGTCATGGCACACAAGAAGAAGAACAAGCCCACGAGTCAGCAGTCACCTGCCAAAGAGACCCCACGCGTCCCGAAGCTCTCGAAGGCGCAATACGAGGAAGCACTGACCAGGCTTCAGGTCGAGTTGGTGACCTTACAGGAGTGGATCAGGCAGGAGGGCCTGAAGATCGCCGTCATCTTCGAGGGACGTGATGCAGCTGGCAAGGGCGGGGTCATCAAACGGATCACCGAGCGCCTCAGTCCTCGTGTCTGCCGTGTGGTGGCGCTACCGGCTCCTACCGAGCGCGAAAAGACCCAGTGGTATTTTCAACGGTATGTAGCCCATCTGCCAGCAGCTGGGGAAATGGTGTTGTTCGATCGGAGTTGGTACAACAGGGCCGGCGTCGAGCGTGTCATGGGATTCTGCACCGACGAGGAATATGAGGAGTTCCTGCGTTCCTGCCCCTACTTCGAGCGCATGCTGGTACGCTCGGGACTGAAGTTGATAAAGTACTGGTTCTCGGTTGGAGACGAAGAGCAAGAGCGTCGATTCCAGGCGCGGATAAAGGATCCGACGAAGCGATGGAAGCTGAGTCCCATGGACCTCGAGTCACGGGCACGGTGGGTGGAGTACTCCAAGGCCAAAGACGAGATGTTTCATTACACCGACATCAAGCAAGCTCCCTGGTACGTGGTCAACGCGCACAACAACCGACGCGCGCGCCTGAACTGCATCAGTCACTTGCTGAGCATGATCCCGTACGACGATGTAAGCGGCAAGAAGATCAAGCTGCCACCGCGCGGCACGGGTGAGGGCTACGTGCGACCGCCGATCGAGGAACAGACGTTCATTCCGGAGCCGTTCTAAGCCCCTTCTCTCATTTGCTCGTGTCGGGTCGGAATAGAAACGACGGATCGATCGGGCTCGCCCGGGTACATTATCGACATTGTCGGGACCCAGCGTGCCCTCACGGGGCGTCGACAAGGCGAGCCTCCACTGCAACGCCGTCGGCTCGTATCAGACGATGACGATTGAGGCGGGCGGCCTCCCACTTGCTCGGGCCCACGCCATCCGCTACGTATCGCTCATGAAACGCATCCTGGTATTGGGCGCCGGCCAGAGCACTCCCTATCTGATCCACCACCTCCTGGAGCTTGCTGGCGAGTCGGACTGGCATGTCACGGTCGGCGACCTCGACGAGGACCTCGCCCGACAACGCGTCGGCGACCACCCTCGCGGCAGCGGCGTCTACTTCGACATCAATGACGAAACCCATCGGTCCGCGCAGATCGCGCAGGCCGATGTCGTGATCAACATGCTCGCACCCATGTTCCAGAACCTCGTGGCGTGGGACTGCGTGAGCCAGGGCACACACATGCTGTCCGTGTCGTACCGAGACCGATCGGTGCGCGACCTCAGCCCCGACGCCGAGCGGAAGGGTGTGCTGCTGTTGTGCGAGATGGGACTCGACCCCGGCATCGATCACATGAGTGCCATGGCGGTGATCGAGCGCGTGCGCGCGGAGGGGGGGCGGATCACGCGGTTTTGCTCATATGGCAGCGGTGTTCCCGCACCGAACCAGGAGCATAATCCGCTCCGGTACGCCATCACCTGGAACCCGCGCAACGTGGTCATGGCGAGCGAGCACGGTGCGGAGTACATGGAGGACGGGCACGTCAAGCTCGTCCCCTTCCATCACGTCTTCTACCGCACGTGGCCCGTGGACGTGGACGGCGTCGGACGCTTCGAGGCGTACCCCAACCGCGATTCGCTCTCATACCAGCGATCGTTCGGCCTCGACGACGCCCACACGGTGATCCGCGGGACGCTCCGTTATCCGGGGTGGAGTGAGACGTGGGCCCAGGTGGTGCGGCTCGGTTTGCCCAACGAGGACCTCCGCATCGCCGATATCCACGAACGGTCGTATCGGGACGTGGTTGAGATGTTCCTGCCGATGACGCACAACCGGCAGCCGGTCGAGGAGCGGGTCGCGCGTTTCCTCCAAATCAGTCCCACCGGCGTGATCATGCAGAACCTGGCCTGGCTGGGTCTCTTTTCCCGCCGCAAGGTCGTCTGCACGGGGAACACCCCGGCTGCGATGTTGAGCCACCTGCTCAAGGAGCGAATGCCACTGGCGCCGGGGATGCGCGACATGGTGATCGTCCTGCACGAGTTGGACGTCCACTACCCCGCAGGCACTCGTCCGGCCGAGCGGATCTCGTCCACCCTGGTTGCCGAGGGTGAGCCCCACGGATTCACCGCGATGGCCAAGACCGTCGGGCTGCCCACCGCCCTCGCGACCAAGCTCTTGCTGACCGGCAGGCTCGCCCTCACCGGCAGCGTGATCCCGACCGACCGCTCGATCTACGAACCGATCCTGCGCGACCTTGCTGCTGCGGGTCTCAAGTTTGCGGAGAAGGTGACGGCCCTGGACGAGGTGGACGCGTGAGCGCCCTGGCGACGTTCGGTGTGGTGCGGCGCTCGCGCAAGGCGGACGAGCTCCGCCTCCCGATTCACCCCCGGCACTTCGACCGCATCGACCAGGATACGGCCAAGCGTCTCGTGTTCGAAACCGGGTACGGCGATCCTTTCGGCGTCCCCGACGCGGCGCTCGCGCAGCGGTTCGGCGGCGTGACGTCACGGCGAGAGCTGTTGGCGGACTGCGACGGCGTCCTGCTCACCAAGCCGATGCCCGACGACCTCCGCGAGCTGAAGGTCGGAGGCGTCCTGTGGGGATGGCCCCACTGCGTCCAGCAACGCGAGATCACGGACATCGCCGTCGAGTGGAAGCACACGCTGCTCGCGTTCGAGGCAATGCACAGCTGGACGGAGGGTCGCACCCGTGACGTTCATCTCTTCTATCGCAACAACGAGATGGCCGGCTACTGTGCGGTGCACCACGCCCTGAACCTCCACGGGATCGACGGGTACTTCGGGCGACCGCTGGGCGCGGTCGTCCTGTCACTCGGCTCCGTCAGTCGCGGCGCGATCCGCGCCCTGCGCGGGCGCGGCATCGTGGACATCACCGTGTACACCGTGCGCCCGTCGATGCTGGTCCGGGATCGCGTGCACGGCTGTGCCCACGGTCAACTGGTTCAGGAGGAGGACGGACGCGTGTGGGCCGTCGCGGAGGATGGCACCCGCCGTCCGATGATCGACGTTCTCGCCGAGACCGACCTGATCGTCAACGGGATTCTGCAGGACACCGACGACCCGATCATGTTCGTGCGATCCGGCGAGGAAGACCGTCTCCAGGACAACTGCCTGATCATCGACGTGAGCTGCGACCGCGGCATGGGATTCCCGTTCGCTCGGCCGACGTCATTCGCCGATCCAACGTTTGCGATCGGGGGGGTGACCTACTACGCCGTCGACCACACCCCGAGTCTCCTCTGGCGCAGCGCCACGTGGGAGATCTCTCGCGTGGTCGTCGACTATCTCCGGCGGGTGGTCGGGGGCCCGGACGCGTGGGCGGCGGACGAAACGCTCAGTCGCGCCATCGAGATTCAGGATGGGGCGATCCTGAATCCGAAGATCCTGTCCTACCGTCAGGAGTGAAACGCAAGAGCCGGTGAGCGTTCCCCCAACGATGGTACAGTGATTCCGACACTCCGAACGTCGTCGCAGCAGCAGCCCCGCCCGGCCCCGCGCCGGGCGGCGTTGTTCGGCCCTAGTCCCCGTCCCGCGGCACCCGCGCGATCAGGCCGGCGAGTTGCCTCGCGATGGGGTTCGCCGCCTGGCCGTAGTTGGACATCACGGCCACGATGTAGCCGCGATCGAGCATGATGTCGAGGTTCGAGTTGATGCCCGGAAAGCCGCCGCCGTGGCCCACGACCTTGCCGTTGGGGCCTTGCTCGATCCCGAAGCCGTAGCCGTAGCCCTCGCCGACGTGGTCGGTCCACAGCAGCGTGCGGGACTCCCCGGACACCAGTGCACCCGCCAGCAGGGCGAGCGCGAAAGCGTGCAAATCCTCCACGGTGGAAAAGCCGCCGCCCGCCGGACCGCCCTTGATGACGTGCTTGAACAGGTTGTTCTCGTACCTCCAGGGTGAACCGGGTGCCGGGTCGTACCCGATGGCCAGGTTCTCGACCGGATCGTCCATCTCGTAGCTGTCGGAGTGCTCCATGCCGGCGGGGCGGTAGATGTGCTCCCGGATGTAGTCGAAGTAGTCCCGCCCCGTGGCGCGCTCGATCACCACGCCGAGCAGGAACATCCCCGTGTTGCTGTAGCGCCAGTCGGTGCCGGGCTCGAAGGCCGGCCGCTCATCACGGACGAGTGGCTTGTAGTCGTCGAGCTGTCGATACAGCGCCCGCGAGCTGTTCCAGTAGGTGTCGTTGAAGTAGCTGCCCAGCCCTGAGGTGTGAGTGAGGAGATGGTGCACGGTGATGCGGTCGGTCACGTCCTTCGGGAGCCAGGACTCGTCCACGTACAGCGAGATCGGGTCGTCCAGCGACACGATCCCCTCCTCCACCAGCTGCATGACGGCGACCGACGTGAACATCTTGTTCATCGAGCCGAGGTTGAACTTCGTCTCAAGATCGATGGGCGCATGGAAACGTCTGCTCGCTTCGCCGCAGGCATGGGTGACAAGCACCTCAGAGCCGTGCGCGATCAGCACCGTTCCCGAAAACACGTCGCGCGAGCAGGTGCGCTCGAGCAGGGCGGTGGCCTCGCGCACGAGGTCCGCGCGGGAGAGCGCGGACTCCCGCACGTTGGTGGGCGTGCGTGCATCGCTCGTGCCGATGTCCGCGATCCGGTAGTCCCGGTTCTCGTCGAGCCGCAGGACGAACGCGCGCCACGCCCCGTAGTTGGCGTCCTTGAGGATGACGACGGTCTCGTCCTCGCGGGGCGGCGAGTAGGTACGGATCCCGTGGAACGTGATCTCACCCCACTGCCGCCGTGTGGACAGGAACGCGTCGAGGTGCCGCTCCAACGGGAGCCCGGTGCGAAATGCCGGGGTCGTCTCCTCTTCAAGGAACCGCTCGACCGCTGCCGAGTCGCCGGCGTTGAACGTCGCGATCAGGCTGGCGATCCGCTCGCCCACGGGGCCGGCCGGCATGACCGACTCGTCGTGGTAGCTCTGCTCGGCAGGCTGCTGGGCGAGCGCGGCATGAACGGGTGCCATACCCGTGAGAGCGAGGGCGATGAGCGGGGTCACGAGCGGTCTGCGCAGCATCTGCGGCTCCGGAAACGTGAAGACGGATTCTAGCGCGGACACTGTGGGAGATGTCAACCTTCAATGTGCGAGGGTATGGGGGGCACGCTCGTCGCCGGGCGTCGTGACCGCTCACCTCGCTACGGACCGGCCGGTGTCATCGTCGGCGGAGCACTATGGCCGGCGACGGCGACGGGTGGGTAACTGCGACGAGATCGAGGGGTGGTGACCCGATCGCGATCGATGCGCTCGACACCGTGACATGTCCCGGCACGATGACGTGTGTTGGCCAGCCATGCCCGAAATGCAATTCGCCGGGTTCCCCACCCCAATAGGTGACTCGTACCATGAGCTCGTCGCCCGCCACACCGCCGGCTGCCCCGTCATCCGTTGCCGCCGCCCGCATTTCGGCCTCCTCCGTGCCGGGCGGCTCGAACCTGTGACTCGCGAGGCTGCTCTCCGCGCCGCCGTGATCGACCCACACTCTGAAGAGGAAGTTCCCCCCGGACACCCCCGCTTTGAGGTAGCCGGCGAAGGTGAAGGTCTCGCCCGCCAGGTCTCCGTCGAGGGTGGCGGGCCACTCGTAGGTCGTACCGGTGGAGTAGCTGTCGGCGCTGGGGAACGGTGCGACCCAGCCGCTTCCCGCTGGCGCTGGATCCCGTGAGAGAAACGTCTGCGCTCCGTCGTAGCGGAGGAACAGTCTGGTCGCGGGACGAGCGCTCGACGACGGAGGCCACAGCTGGCTGCACTCTGTGGCACCGGAGCGGGCCTCCCACCATGTGTTCGCATGGACGCTGCTGCTGAAGAAACCCTCGACAGTCATCCGAAGCGCCGAGGCCAACTGATTCTCGAACGAGAACCTGCCGGCGGTGATCGGCCAGCCCGCGCCGTCGCCGTCGCGGGAGACGAAGCCGTACCAGACGTAGTCCCCGCACCAGAAGTCGTCGAGATAGTACGTGATCTCGTCGATCCTGGTGCTCGCTGTACTCACCTCGAAGGCATACCCCCCAATCAGATTGGCCGTCTGCCAGAGGCCCGGCACCGGCACCCCGTGCACCGTGATCTCCACGGTATCCGCGCCCGTCGCCCCGTCGCGATCGGTCGCCGTCAGCACGATGCGGTGCGTGCCCGCACGGAGATCGTCCCGCGCGAACGACTCACCCGTGCCGATCTCCCCGCCAGTCTCTCTGGACGACGTCCACACCAGCGCACCGCCGGTCAACGCACCGTCTTCGGGATCCGTCGCGTTGCCGTCAAAGGCGACGGTCTCCCCGAGCGCGAAGGCCCCACCATCCGTCGGCGCGGTGATATGCACCGTGGGGTGCGCGTTGGGCATGTCCGCTTCCACGTACACCGCGAACCCGAACGTCAGTACCGAGGACGGCACGTTCCACTCCCAGGTTCTCGCGGCGGTCGTCTCCCCGGCCTCGAGCATCTCCGCGTACTCGAAGTACGGCTGCTCGGTACCGGTGAACGGCCCGGCGCCGTCGGCATTGCGCACGGTGACCGTACCCGAGCCGTCTGTCACGGTGGGCCCATCGTGGAAGAAGACGCGGATGCCCGTGACGGTGCTTCCGTCAGGACTCCCCAGCGGTCGGCTCATCAGGTTCTGCACGGTCACGTCGGCATGGAACACGGCGCTCGGCCCGTCGTAGCCCACGTTGGTGGACGTGAGCTGGACATACACACCCTGACCGCCGACGATCGCGAAGCGCGGTGTCACGGATGACGGCTCGAGGGTAAACCCACGACAGCTGACCGTGCCCGCCGTCAGGTGGGCGCGGCACCGTACCGCCTGCACGGTCGGGCCTTCGATCGATCCTTCCGGGGCGGCGGGGTCACCGGCATCTCCGCAGGCCGCGACGACGACCCCGCCCACGGCGAGCAGTGAGATGTGCGAGGGTCGGAGGCGACACCCTGACCGTCGGCCCGTCGTCGCTACACCACCGCACGGCCGCTGTACCGCGGGGGTGCCCCATCG
>JBDHDN010000111.1:0-17865 GCA_039591485.1 Gemmatimonadota bacterium | reverse complement strand
ATGCCTATCTCCAATCCGGATGCGCGACCGATCTCGTGGTCGGGTCCGAGGGAACGCTTGGTGTCATCACCGAGGTCGAGCTGCGCCTCGCACGCCGCCCGGCCGCAGTGGCCGGTCTCCTCGTCGCCCTTCCTGACGTGTCGGCACTCACGGACGCCGTGCACACGCTGCTGCCGTTGCGACCGGCCGCGCTCGAGTTGCTCGACCGTTCCTTTCTGCGGATCGCCGAGTACACCTCGGATCTGCCGATCCAGGATTGGGCCGGCGTACTCATGATCGACTTCGAGGGAACGCAGGACGACGTGGACCACGCCGTTCACGTGGCTCGAGAGCGTGTCCGTCCGTTCGCCGCACACGTCCGGACGGCCCTGAACCCTGGAGAGCACGCGGACCTGTGGAAGCTGCGACACGCGGCGAGCCCCGTACTCGCCCGGCTGCCGGATACGCGACGCTCCCTGCAGATCGTCGAGGATGGATGCGTTCCGGTTGCGCGCCTGAGTGAGTATCTCACAGGGGTGCACCAGGCCGCCGACGACGTCGGGATCGAGATCGTCGCGTTCGGACACGCCGGTGACGGTCACCTGCACGTCAACGCCCTGGTTGACACGACCGATCCGGGTTGCACCGACAAGTTGGGGTCACTGCTGGAGCAGACGATCGCGCTGGTGATCGAGTGCGGCGGGACGCCGAGCGGTGAGCACGGTGACGGACGGCTGCGGGCCCCGGCGGTCGAGGACCTGTACGGACCGGAGCTGCTCGCACTCTTCGGTCGGCTGAAGGCCGCATTCGATCCTGCCGGGGTGTTCAACCCTGGCGTCATCGTTACGCAGCCGGGTGCATCGCCACTCGAAGGACTGAAAGTTGGACCTCGTGCCGCCGTCATCCCCGGCGACGTCGCGGCCGCGCTTCGGCAGATCGAGCGGACCGGGGAGTGGGGGCGCTCTCCCGTGGAGTTGCTCGACCATCCCCGGCCCTGCTAAATCCACGATATGGTCTGCTATATAATGAATGGTCTCGATGGCCCCGACACCTCCGGCCGACGTACGTCCCACACCGGTAGCTGATCATGCGACCGTATCTGGACCTCCTACAGCACATCCTCGACCATGGCCACGCCAAGCAGGACCGCACGGGCACGGGTACGCTCAGCGTGTTCGGATACCAGATGCGGCTCGACCTCGCCGCGGGTTTTCCACTCCTGACGACGAAGAAGGTCCATCTCAAGTCGATCGTTCACGAGCTGCTCTGGTTCGTCCGGGGCGACACGAACGTTCGCTACCTCCACGAGCACGGCGTCACCATCTGGGACGAGTGGGCGAACGCGCAGGGCGATCTCGGGCCGATCTACGGCGCACAGTGGCGCTCGTGGCCCGCACCCGACGGCTCGACGATCGATCAACTGGGTCGCGTGGTCGAGCAGATCCGCACCGACCCCGACTCGCGGCGGCACATCGTATCCGCCTGGAACCCGGCCGCGCTTCCCGCGATGGCACTCCCGCCCTGCCACATCCTGTTCCAGTTCTACGTGGCTGACGGTCAGCTGTCATGCCAGCTGTACCAGCGCAGTGCCGACGTCTTCCTGGGCGTCCCGTTCAACATCGCCTCCTACGCTCTGCTGACGTTGATGGTGGCGCAGGTGACCGATCTCCGGCCGGGCGAGTTCGTGCATACGTTCGGCGACGTACACCTCTATCGCAATCACGCCGATCAGGCGCGTCTCCAGCTCACACGCGATCCCCGTCCCAGCCCCACGATGCATCTGAACTCGGCGGTGCGCTCGGTCTTCGACTTCAGGTACGAGGACTTTCGGCTTGAGGGATACGATCCGCACCCGCGGATTGCCGCGGCGGTCGCCGTATGATCGTGTCACTCGTGGCCGCGATGGGGGAGAACCGGGTCATCGGGGCGCAGGGCTCCCTGCCATGGCACCTGCCACGCGACATGCGGCACTTCAAGACCCTCACGACTGGCCATCCGGTCGTCATGGGCCGGAAGACATTCGAAACGCTCAACGTGCCCCTTCCCAATCGCCACAACCTCGTCATCACGAAGGACCCGACATACGCGGCGGACGGTGCGGACGTCGTCGATTCGCTCGAGGCGGCGCTCGCCGCCGTCGGTGACGATGACGTGGTCTTCGTCGCGGGCGGCGGTGAGATCTACCGCGTCGCGCTGCCCCGTGCCGACCGCATCTACCTCACGGTCGTGCACGGTCGCTTCGAGGGCGATACGTCGTTCCCGGAGTTTTCGATGGAGCGCTGGCAACTCGTCGAGGACTTCCGATATGAACCGGACGAGCGGCACCGATGGGCGCACAGTTTTCGTCTCTATCGTCGTCGCTCCGACATCGAAGACGCTCGCTGACTCGAGTTCGCTTGGTCGTCGTGATCGTCATGACGTGCGTCAAGTCGTGCGACGGCAATCCGAACGGCTCGAAAAACCTATTGCGAATCTCACCATCATTTCGTATCGTGTTGCGCAACACAAACTCCGAACGGAGTTCACTTGCGCATAGGGCTCGCTTTCAACCAGCGACCGGACGACGTCGTCGTTGATCACGACGGTGATCGTCGCACCACCTTCGAGCCACTGACCGACGCCTTTGTAGAGTGGGATGACGCGGAAACGATCGCAGCCGTCCGCGACGCACTCGGATTGTTCGGCGAGGTGGTGCCACTCGAAGCGGTCGATGACTTCCCGATGCAGTTGCGGGATGCACGGGTGGACTTCCTCTTCAACATGGCGGAGGGTCTGCACGGTCCCAACCGCGAAGCACACGTGCCGGCCATCGCCGAGTTCTTCGGCGTTCCCTATCTGGGGAGCGACCCGCTGACGCTTGCCCTCTCGCTGCACAAGGTCCGAGCGAAGGAGGTGTTTCGGCAGCGTGGTGTGCCGACGGCGCCCTTCTCGTGGATCGACACGGCCGACGATCTACCGGCGCTCGCCAACGGGCAGCGATATCCCGTCTTCCTCAAGCCGGTGTGGGAAGGCTCGTCAAAGGGTGTGATGGAAGCCAACTACGTCACCCACCTCGACGCAGCGCGGGAGCGGGCGCGGTACCTCCTTGCGGCATACAACCAGCCGGTCCTCGTCGAGTCCTTCTTGCCGGGGGAGGAGTTCACGGTGGCGATCATCGGGAACGGATCGGGCGCACGTACGTTGCCGCTGATTCGTTACCGATTCGAGGGTCTGCCGAGCGGCGCATTGCCGATCATCGGGTACGAAGCGAAATGGACGTGGGACGTGCCGGACAGCCCGCTCGAGATCCTCGAGTGTCCGGCGCAGATCGACGAGTCGCTGGCGACCCGGATTCGCGGGACGGCACTCGCTGCCTACGGCGCGCTGGGATGCCGCGATTGGGCCCGAGTCGACATCAGGCTCGATGGCGAGGGTGCGCCCAACGTGCTCGAGGTGAATCCACTGCCCGGGATCATCCCCGACCCGATCGCCAACAGTTGCTTCCCATGCGCCGCGCGGGCAGCCGGCGTGACGTACGACGAACTGATTCAGGACGCCGTCCGCGTGGCTTGGCGTCGTCTCACCGGACGCGAACTCGAGCCGCTGGCTCAGGGAGTGGCACGCTGAGAGTCGCGGTCATTTACGACAGCGGCGCCGATCATTGGACGCCCGAAGACATCCAGGCCGTGCTGGAGTCCGTTGAGGCCGTGTGCCGTGTCCTGCGATCCGCCGGCCACGACGTCCGGCGCGTCGCCGTGCGCGACGATCTCGAGTGGCTCGACGCAGTGCGGAATGCGGACGCGGTCTTCAATCTGTGCGAGGGTATCGGTGGCGTGAGCCGACTCGAGTACCCGGTCGCCGCCGCCATCGAGCTGTCGGGCGTGCCATACACCGGCGCATCGCCATGGACGATGACCATCTGTCATCGCAAAACGGTACTGAACGCCGTGCTGCAATCGGAGGGGCTTCCCGTGCCTGGCTGGACGGTCGCAGGCGAACCCGATGCGGCACCGGGGTGCCTGCTCCCCGCGATCGTGAAGCCGGCCGCCGAGGATGCCAGTATCGGGATCGAACAAGGATCCATCGTGGCGACCCCAGAGGCACTGGACGCACGCATACGCGATATGCGTGCACGGCATGGACTCGTGATGGTCCAAGAGTACGTCCCCGGCCGCGAGTTCAACGTCGGCTTCGTCGGCGACCATGTGCTTCCCATCTCTGAGATCGACTTCTCCGCCATGCCGGACGACGCATGGCCGATCGTGTCGTTCTCCGCCAAGTGGCACGCGGACAGTGTGGAGTATGCTGGAACGCAACCGGTCTGCCCAGCGGCGATCGACGAAACCTATCGCGCACGTCTGATCGAGGTTGCGTCGGCTGCGTGGCGCGCCGTCGAGGGGACGGGATACGGTCGAGTCGATCTGCGGGTGGACCGTGACGGCCAGCCTTGGATCCTCGAGGTGAACCCGAACCCCGACCTCTCCACCGACGCGGGACTCGCCAACATGGCGCGGGTGTACGGCTGGGATTACGAGGATCTGGTGCTGACCATCGTCGAGGCCGCACTACGCAAGCCGGCGGCCGCCGCAGGCCTCGGATCCATGGAGGTCGCATGAAAGCGACTGGCGCCGCCGTGATCCTCGCGGCCCCCACTGCGGCCGATCGACGCCGAGTGCGCCCGATGGTCGAGGCGACCGGGGTGTTCCGCACGGACGAGATCGACGTGGCCGTCGAAGTATTCGACGACGCCGTTGCACGACCCGGGGTCGACTACCACGGACTCGGCGCGTACGACGGCGATCGACTCGTTGGATTTGCGCTGTTCGGCAAGACGCCCTGTACGGTGGCGACCTGGGATCTCTATTGGATCGTCGTGGATCCGGCGCTGCATCGCGGCGGCGTCGGTCGACACTTGATGGCTGCGGCCGAGCACGCCGTCGCCCGGTATGGCGGACGGTTGATCGTCGTGGAGACCTCGTCTCGCGACGACTACGCACCGACGCGGGCCTTTTACGAGTCCCTGGAGTACGATCGGGCCTCGGAGATCGCTCACTACTATGCACCCGACGATCACCTGATCGTCTACACCAAGCTCCTCGATCCTCCCGATACAGTGGGGCACTATGGCTGAGTGGCAGAAACTCCTCCACGAACGCGGCATCCGGACGCTCCAACAGCTGGTGGACAAGTTCGGGGCCGAGCAGTTCCCCGATCTCGCCCGGCTACAGGAAGCGGTCGACAACTTCGAATTCCGGATTTCGCCGGCCATGGTCGATCTGATCCAAGAGCCTGACGATCCGATATGGCGGCAATACGTACCGGACCTCGACGAGCTCGAAGTGATCGACGGCGTTCTCGACAGTCTGGACGAGGAGGGTGACAGCCCGGTCCCGAACATCACGCACCGCTATCCCGATCGGGCCCTGTTCCTGGTCAGCCCCGTGTGCGCGGCGTATTGCCGCTTCTGCACGCGGCGTCGGAAGGTCGGCGATCCCGAGAAGATCCCAATGGCGCAGCTCGAGAGCGGCTTTCGATACCTCGAGGAGCACACGGAGATCCGCGACGTCATTCTCTCCGGCGGTGATCCGCTGCTGCTCTCAGACCGACGTCTCGATGCGATCCTGTCCCGGTTGCGCCGGATTCCGCACTTGGAGGTCATCCGGATCGGCTCCCGGGTGCCTTGCCACCTGCCCGAGCGCATCACCCCCGAGTTGTGCGCGCTGCTGCGAAAGCACCACCCGCTGTACATCAACACGCACTTCAACCATCCCGCCGAGCTGACGCCGACGGCGGTGAAGGGACTCGGGATGCTAGCCGATGCCGGCATTCCCCTTGGATGCCAGACGGTCTTGCTGAAGGGAGTGAACGACGACGTTGGCGTAATGAAGGAGCTGATGCAGGCGCTGCTTCGGGCGCGCGTGCGTCCGTACTACATCTTCATGTGCGACAACGTCGCCGGCGTGGAGCACTTCAAAGCGACGGTCCAGAAGGGGCTCGAGATCGTGCGCGGGCTGCGAGGTTGGACGAGCGGGCTCGCCGTGCCGCACTTCGTGATCGATGCTCCTGGCGGTGGCGGCAAGATCCCGCTCCTCCCGGAGTACCTCGAGGAGATCACCGAGACGGACGTGATCCTTCGCAACTACGAAGGCGACCGCTACACCTACCCCCAACCGCGCAAGGAAGTCCTCGTTGCGGCGGGCGTCGCCGAGCCGGAGTACGACATCCTGCCGCTGTCGAGCACCGGCGGTTCACCATCCGGTGGCAACGGCAAGAAGTCGCGCAACGGCAGCCGGAAGGCCGGAAGGGGCAAGCGGGCCTAGGGAGGCAGTCCCCAGGCCCGCCTGGCCGGCTTCGTTTCGCCCGCCCTGGCGCTACTTCTCGTTCCCTTCCTCCAGCTCCTTCTCACGCTGCTCGCGAATCTTGTCGGCGAGCTCGGGCGGTACCTCCTGGTAGCTGGAGAAGGCCCACCGGAAACCGCCGCGGCCGTGCGTCATCGAGTGGAGCTGCGTCGAGTACCGGTACATCTCCGCCTCCGGTACGTACGCCTTCACCTTCGTGAGCCGACCGTCGGCCTCACTGCCGAGGATCTGACCGCGGCGTGACGACAGGTCACCCATCACTTCACCGAGATTGTCCTCGGGGGTCCACACCTCGACTTCGAGGATCGGCTCGAGCAGAACCGGCTTGGCTTTGGGCGCCACGTTCCGGAAGGCGAGGATGCCCGCCATCTTGAAGGACTGCTCGGAGCTGTCGACGTCGTGGTACGAGCCGTCATAGCACTCGACCTTGAAGTCCACGGCCGGATAGCCGGCGATCATGCCGCGTGCCGCCGCTTCCTGCACACCCTTGTCGACCGCCGGGATGTACTTGCTGGGAATCACCCCGCCCTTGATCTGATCCTCGAACTCGTATCCCGATCCGCGGGGCAGCGCCGCGATCCGGATCCAACAATCACCGAACTGCCCGCGGCCGCCGGTCTGCTTCTTGTGCCGACCCTGTCCTTCGGCTTTTCCCTTGAACGTTTCGCGATAGGCGACCTTGGGCCGACCGAGCTCCGCGTGCACACCGAACTTGCGCTCCATGCGCCCGAGAATGACCTCGAGATGCCGCTCGCCACGGCCGCCAATCAGCGTCTGGCGCAGCTCGGCGTTGAAATGGTGCGTGAACGTCGGGTCTTCCTCGTGCAGCTTCTGGAGTCCGGTGGAGAGCTTCTCTTCCTCGCCGCGCTGCTTCACCTCCACGGAGAGGACGGTGAGCGGCTCGGGAAACGGGATCTTCGGGAGGACCACCGGGAGCGTCTCCGTCGACAGCGTGTCGTTCGTGTGCGTGTCCTTGAGCTTCGCGACGACGCCGATATCGCCGACGTGCAGCTTCGGTACTTCCGTGCGGTCTTTGCCCTGCGCGATCGACAGGTGATTCAGCTTTTCCGTGGATCCTCGCGGCGCGTTGTACACCTCCGCCCCGTTGGTCAGGCTGCCCGAGTAGAGCCGAAAAAACGTCACGTCTCCGACGTGCGGTTCCGACACCGTCTTGAAGACCTGCGCGACCACGGGTGCGTCGTCCGTCGCGTCCAGCTCGACCGGCTCCGGCGAACCCCACCGTTCCGCAACCACCACCGACCGCTCCGTTGGCGCTGGCACCAACTCGGTGAGCTTTGACAGAAGGGCCCGCATACCGTAGGTCTGTGTCGCCGAGCCACACAGGAGGGGACAGATCTCACCGGCTGCCACACCCTGCTTCATCGCCTCGATCGCTTCCTCGCGCGTGATCTCCTCGCCGCCCAGGTACCGCTCGAGCAGGTCGTCATCGGTCGTTGCGATCGTCTCCAGCAGTTCCTGAGAGTACCGCTCGAATCGGTCCTTGTACTCCTCGGGGATATCGACCTCGTCGTACTCTCCCGTCTTGGTGCCCTTCCGGTACATGTGGCACTTACGGGAGAACAGGTTGATGATGCCGCGGAATTCCGGCCCCTCGCCTACGGGGATCTCGATCGGCACGACCTTGGGCGTCAAGTGCTCCTTGATGTCCGCGAAAACCTTTTCGAAGTCGGCGTTTTCCTTGTCCACCTGGGAGAGGAAGAAGAGCCGGGGAATCCCGCGGTCGCTCGCGTACTCCCAGGCCTTCTCCGTCCCGACCTCCACGCCCGACGTCGCGCTCACGACGATGAGCGCCGCGTCGGCCGCGGCGATCCCGGCAAGGGCGTCACCGACGAAGTCCAGATATCCGGGGGTGTCGATCAGGTTGATCTTGACGTCGTTCCACTCGGCGTGGGCGAGCGCGAGGTTGATGGAGTACTGCCGTTCGATCTCGTCGGGGGTGTAGTCGGTGAGTGCGGTGCCCTGCTGTACGGAGCCGTGTCGGCTGCTGCTCCCGGCCACGAACGCAAGGGCGTCGACGAGTGTCGTCTTTCCGCTCGCGCCGTGGCCCACGACCGCCACATTGCGGATCTTATCTCCTGTATAGACCTTCACGGTCACACCTCCTTCACGGGGGACTCGGAACATGCGCCGGTGAGTCCCGGGGCCGCAAGGGCGGGTTCAGGCTCGCGCTGCGGGATCGGCCGTCGTTAGCTTGTGACCATGACCCTCAAGCATCGTACGTGCGTCGTGACGGGAGCGACCGACGGCATCGGGCGGGCGGTGGCGCTCGCGCTCGCGGACGCGGGTGCCCGGCTCGCGGTATGCGCCCGGACCGCGGATCGGGTAAATGCGCTCGTGCGGGAACTGGACCGCGACGGTACCGTGGTCGGCACATCGTGTGATGTGAGTGACGAGGGAGCGGTGCACGCCTTCGCATCGTTTGCCCGGGACCGGCTCGGACCGGTGGACGTGCTCGTCAACAATGCCGGTCTCGCCCGGTTCGGGTCGGCCTGGGAACTGCCCGTCGAGGCGTTCGATGAGATCATGGCCGTCAACGTGCGCGGCACATTTCTCATGACCCGCGCGTTCTTGCCCGACATGCTCGCGCGCGGCGACGGGCACATCATCAACATCGCCAGTCTGGCCGGTCGCAATCCCGTTCCTGGCGCCGCGGCATACGCTGCCGCCAAGCATGCCGTTCTGGGATTTTCAAAGTCGTTGCTCGGTGAGGTCCGCCAGCACGGCGTCCGCGTGACGGCGATCTGCCCCGGATCGGTCGTCACACCGTTCTTCGAGAAATCGGGTGGTTCCCTCGACCGCCCCGAACGCAAACTGCAGCCCGAGGACATCTCTGACACCGTCCTGGCAGTGCTGCAACTGCCGCCGAGGGCTCTCATCTCCGAGCTTGACATCCGCCCGGCAAACCCCTGAGCGCTACCGCACGTAGACCGCTTTCACGTTCACGAACTCGCGGATGCCGAACGCCGCGAGCTCCCGGCCATAACCCGATTCCTTGATCCCGCCGAACGGCAGGCGGGGATCGGATCTTACGAAGGCGTTCACGAAACACGCACCCGCGTGGAGTGCGTCACGCGCAAGGCGCTCTCCGCGGTCGATGTCGCCGGTGAACACTGCCGCCCCCAAGCCGAACGACGAGTCGTTGGCGATGCGGACGGCGTCGGCCTCATCGCGCGCCGCAATGATCGCCGCCACCGGGCCTCCTCCGGCACGGTCGCGCCAAGCAACACTCGGGCGCCCCGGTCAATGGAGCGGACGACCTGGTCGTGCAGCTCGTCCCGCAGATCGACTCGGGCCTGCGGCCCGAGGTCCACATCCCCCTCGAGCGGAGGGCCCATCCGCTTCGTCGCCATCAGCGCCGCGTAGCGCTCTTCAAACGCCTCTCGAATCGCGTCGACCACGATGAACCGCTTGGCCGCAATGCAGCTCTGTCCGCTGTTGATCAGACGCGAGTTGACGCACGTGTCCACCGTCGATGCGAGATCCGCATCTTCGAGCACGACGTAGGGGTCGCTGCCACCGAGCTCGAGTACGGTCTTCTTCAGGGCCTCACCCGCTGCCGATGCAACCGCTCGACCGGCAGGACCGCTCCCGGTGAGCGTCACGGCCCGGACTTGGGGTGTCTGGATGATGGCGCGCACGGCCCCCGAGCCGACGACGAGCGTGCGGAAGACGTGCTCGGGAAACCCAGCCTCCCGGAACACCGCTTCGATCGCCAACGCGCACCCCATCACGTTGGACGCATGCTTCAAGACGGCCGCGTTGCCCGCCATGAGTCCGGGGGCGGCGAAGCGGAAGACCTGCCAGAACGGGAAGTTCCAAGGCATGACAGCGAGGATGACACCGAGCGGTCGGAACGCAACGTAGCTGCGGCTGGCATCGGTGGCGGCGATCTCGTCGGCGAGGAAGCCCTCGGCGTGTTCAGCGTAGTACTCGCACACCCAGGCGCACTTCTCGATCTCTGCCCGTCCCTGTGCGAGCGGCTTCCCCATCTCGAGTGCCATCAGCTCGGCGAAGCCCCGAGCTCGCTCCCGCAGTAGCCCTGCAGCGTCCCGCATGAGGGCCGCTCGGTGCGGGACGCTCGTTCGCGACCAATCTGCGAAACTCTTCTCCGCGAGGCCGATGATCTCCTGCACCTCAGCGCCCGACATCGGCTCATATCGCTCGAGGGTCTCCCCTGTCGCCGGATTGACGCTCTCGATTGTCATTGGGGCCCTCACATGATCACTGCGGGGTGAAGTGTCCGCCGCGTGGCGCCGGACGCTCTCGTGGTGGCCATTCCTGCCGATGCCTACTCGACCTTGTTCGTGCGCATCCGCAGGAGCGAGTATGCCGGGCACCACCCGACGAGCCCCGTGACGAGCGGTAGGAACCCGAGGTACTTGAACACCGTGCCGAGCGCGCCTGTGACCACACCGGCCCATCCCAGGTACAGGAGCACGACCCCGACGATAACGCGCAGTGCGCGATCCCAGCCTGCTTCGTTGATGAACGACATGTGTCATACCTCCGTAGCGTGAATCGTCAGCAGCATCACCGCCCCCGCGCGGCTGGCCATGACCGGCCTTCCGGCATCACCTACCCGAACGGGAATCGGTCCCGGTCGGTTCCCAGATCGTATCACGGTCACCAGACAACAGCGCCGCCACGGGTCATGGTCGCCGAACCATCACCTTGCGGGTGCGATCCGACCTGAACATACTCGGCGACCATGTCGGTCCCCTCCCCCTCACCGGCCCCGACGGGCTACAGCCGACGGCTGGGTCTGTTCGATGCCACCATGCTCGTGATCGGTGGGATCATCGGCGCCGGCATCTTCCTGAATCCTGCCGTCGTCGCCCAACGGGTTCCCACTGCATCCGTTGCCATCGGCGCCTGGATCACCGGGGGTATCGTCGCTCTGGCGGGGGCGCTCTGTTTCGCAGAACTGGCCGCCCGGCGACCGCTCGCGGGCGGAGGGTACGTGTATTTGCGCGATGCCTTCGGACCGCTCCCGGCCTTCCTCTACGGGTGGACCCAGCTGCTCGTGATCAACAGCGGCGGTATTGCCGCGGTCGCGTTCACGTTTGCGACGTATGCGGTCGCACTCGGAGGCGGCGACGCCCGCCTGGCCACACCGATCGCCATCGGTGCCGTGCTCTTGCTCTCCGGCATCAACTACTTCGGCATCCGCCTGGGGGCAATCGTACAGAACATCTTCACCGTCCTCAAGATCACCGCGCTCGCCGGGTTGATCACGGTCGGCCTTCTCCGGGGGGTGGCGGCACCTCCATCCGCACCGGTGGGACCGACGAGCCCGATCGGAATCGCGGCCGCTCTTGGGGCGGCGCTCGTGCCCGTCCTGTTCGCCTACGGCGGCTGGCAGAGCACCAACTTCGTCGCCGAAGAGATCCGCGATACCGAGCGCACGCTGCCACGCGCACTGCTGCTGGGCGTCGCGGGCGTCGTCGCCATCTACGTGCTCGCGAATATCGTCTACCTGAGCGTGCTCGGGCTGTCCGGACTGGCGGCAAGCCCGGCGCCTGCGTTCGACGTGATGGAGCGACTGGCGGGACCGGTGGGCTCGACGTCGATCACCGTGGGCGTCCTGCTGTCGACGTTCGGATTCCTGAACCTCGCGATCCTGGCATCACCGCGGATGTACCAGGCCATGGCCGCGGACGGCGTCTTCTTCGGCGCCGCAGCGCGGCTCGATCCGCGCTATCACGTGCCCGCCGCCGCCTTGACGATCCAGGCCATCTGGGCGGTGCTCCTCCTGTCTTCCAAGACGTACGGCCAACTGCTCGACTACGTGGTGTTCGGTGACTGGATCTTCTTCGGGCTCGTGGGCGCCACACTGTTCGTGTACCGCCGTCGAGAGCGGGCGGAGCTGCCGAGGTTCCTCGTGCCGCTGTATCCGCTCGTGCCCGGATTCTTCGTGAGTGCCGCCATCTTCACGGTGGTGAGCAGCATTGCGGCCGATATCCGCAATGCGAGCCTGGGTGCGGTACTCATTCTCCTGGGTATTCCGGTATTCTTCGCGTGGCGCCGGCATCGTGGCCGGATGCCCGAGGGCAGTTGAGCCACCTCCACGCGTGAGGACATGACGACGCCATCCATCCTTCCGAAGCTGTCTCCCGCCGAGCTGACCGCGTTCGAGGCAGAGTGGAACGACCACCCGGGCATGCGGCACATGGGAGCGCGGCTCGATCTCTCGACCCCCGGAGACGTCTGTGCCGTGGTCGATCCGATCGAACCGGCGCACCGGGGCGGACTCGGCACTGAGGCCGTCAACGGTGCAGTGATCGCGGGGATCTTCGACCTGGTGATCGGCCTGTGCGGGTACCTGCAGACCGTCGGACGGCGCGCCGGTGTCGCGCAGCTCAGCATTCAATTCCTCCGCCCGGTGCTCGGCACTCGCTTCGAGGTGCGGGGCCGCCCGGTCCGGGCCGGCAAGACGTTGGTGTTCTCGACGGCCGAGCTCATCGACGAGCGCGGTATCGTGTGTGCCCGATGCGACGGCATCGTTGCCGTTGCCGGCGGTGACGTCGGGGCGGGTCCGGCATTTTGAACAGTCCCGCATACGTCTGGCCCACTCGTGTGGGGCTCCGCACTCCCATGAGCATCTGACATGGAGCACCTCCTGGTTGGCCTGGCTTCGATCGTCGTCCTCGGGATTGCGGCGCAATGGATCTCCTGGCGCCTCAGGATGCCGGCGATTCTCGTGCTGCTCGTCGTGGGGTTCGTCGCCGGGCCGGTGGCCGGCTTTGTTCATCCGGACGCGCTGCTGGGCGATCTCGTATTTCCGCTGGTGTCGCTGTCCGTGGCCGTCATCCTCTTCGAAGGTGGGCTCAGCCTCGACATCGCCGAGTTGCGCGACCTCGGCCGTGTCATTGGGCGGCTGCTGACCGTCGGCGCGCTCGTGACCTGGGCGCTGTCGACGGTGTTTGCCATCCTGCTGCTCGGTCTCCCGCCGGGAATCGCGCTGCTGTTCGGTGCGGTCCTCATCGTCACGGGACCGACTGTCATCATCCCGCTGCTGAGGCACATCCGACCGACTGCCCGGGTCGGGTCGGCGGTCAAGTGGGAGGGCATCGTCAACGATCCCGTCGGCGCCATCCTCGGGGTGTTGGTCTTCGAAGCCCTCATCGCCGGCGGGCTCGAAGCGGGTCTCAGCATGGTCGTGCCCGGCATGATGAACGCCGCGGTCGTGGGGACGCTGATCGGTCTGGCTGCAGCCAGTGTCGTCGTCCTACTCATGTACCGGCACTGGCTGCCGGACTACCTCGAGAGTCCCGTGGCGCTCGCCCTGGTATTCATGGCCTTTGCCGGCGCGAACCATCTCCAGCAGGAATCCGGACTGCTCGCGGTCACTGTGATGGGATCGGCCCTCGCCTCGCAGAAGCTCGTCAGCGTTCACGGCATCGTCGAGTTCAAAGAGAACCTCCGCGTGTTGCTGATCGCGGTGTTGTTCATCATCCTCGCAGCGCGCCTGCCGCTCACCGACCCCGACTACTTCGGGATGGGGAGCATCGGGTTCTTCCTCGCGCTGGTGCTGGTGGTCCGCCCGGCCGCCGTGCTCGCGTCCACATGGGGCTCCTCGCTGAACTGGCGCGAGCGTACATTCATCGCGGCCATGGCGCCGCGAGGGATCGTCGCCGCCGCCGTGGTCTCGATCTTCGCCCTGGAACTGGTCGAGGCGGGACAGGCGGAGGCGGGGCGCCTCGTTCCTCTGATCTTCGTGGTGATCGTCGGGACGGTCGGTGTCTACGGGATCTTCACACCACTGCTCGCGAGACTGCTCCGCGTCGCAAGCCCGGCCGCCAGGGGCATGCTCTTCATCGGAGGCTGCCCCTGGGCCCGCCAGGCAGCCGAGATCCTCAGCGACCTCGGCATCGAGGTGCTGATCGCCGACTCCAACCGCGGCAACGTCCGGGCAGCTCGGAGTGCGGGACTGCGTACGTATCACGGCAACGTGCTCACCGAAGGCGCGCTCGACGAGATCGAGCGTCAGATGGACGGCATCGGCCGGTTCCTGGCCGTGACTCCGAACGACGAGGTGAATGCGTTGGCGACGGTGCATTTCCGTGAGCTGTTCGACAGCTCCCTGATGTACCAGCTTCCGCCTGAGGAGACGGAGCGCGAGCGGCGGCAGCGCGGTATTCCGCAGCACCTCCGCGGTCGCACGCTGTTTGGGGAGACCGCCACGCACGCGTCCATCACGCAGCGCCTGCAGGAAGGAGCCGTGATCAAGCGCACCAAGCTCACCGACGAATTCGATTTCGCCGCCTTCCAGGCGTACTACGGCAACGATGCGCTACCACTCTTCTCCGTCAAGGAATCGGGGGACATCGTCATCTACACCACCACTTCAGCACCGTCACCGAAGCCCGGACAGACGCTAATTAGTCTGGTGGATCCCGTGGACTGACCGCAATCGCCGACCTTGGCGCTTCCGCTGCCACGGCTCAGGCGGAGGCCGGAGCGGATGGAGCCGCATCGGCCCCCTCACGGAGAGCGGCACTGACCATGAGGAACTCGCCCACGTTTTCGAGCGTCAACAGCCCCAGTAGTCGGTCGCCGTCGACCACCGGAACCGACGAAGAACCCACGCTGCGCATTCTCGTGACGACGGCGTGAACCGGCTCGTCAGGGTGTACCGTGAACACGTTTTCGCGCATGACCTCGCCGATGGCGCACCGTGGGCCTTGCACCTTCAGCGCCCGCACGAGATCGGCCCGCACCAGCATCCCCCGGACCCGTCCCCCGTCGACCACCGGAAAGTCCTGCTGCCACCCAGCCAGGAGTTCGTCGACCGCGACCTGAAGAGGATCCGTCGGCGCAAGGGCTCGGAATCGGGTCATCATCGCGGTGCGTACGGCCACGCCGGCCAGTGCCGATCGCGTCTCTGCCTGCTGCGCTTCGGCCTGTGCGCCGAGGTAGACGAAGACGGCGATGAAGAGGAGGAACGGGTTGCCGTTGAACAGTCCGAGGAAACCGAACAGCACGGCGAGCCCCTGTCCGATCGTAGCGGCGATCCGGGTTGCCCGCGCGTACTGGATCCGTGTCGCGAGCACCGCCCGGAGCATCCGGCCCCCATCCATCGGGAACGCCGGGATGAGGTTGAACGCGACGAGCACCACGTTGACCCACATGAGCTGGGCCAGGAGGTTGCCGCCGACCAGCACCGTCGCGTCGAGTCCTCGGGTGACGCCCGTGCCTGCTAGGAGCGCGAACAGGGCTCCGGCGATCACCACATTGACGGCAGGACCTGCCGCGGCCACCGCCAGCTCCTGGCGAGGATCCTCCGGCATCCGCTCGAGTCGCGCCACACCGCCGATCGGCAGCAGCGTGATGTCCCGCGTGGCGACACCGTAGCGGCGCGCCATCAGGGCGTGCCCTAACTCGTGGAGCACCACGCACGCGAACACGGCGAGCACCAACACGATCCCCCCCAGCGTGGCGCCGACCGTTGCGCCTCGGGCTGCGTGCACCGCAACCACCCACGCGATGAGGATCAAGAACGTCCAGTGTACTTGAACGGTGATCCCCGCGATGCGACCGAGCTTCCACGACCATCTCATTGCGGGCTCCCCGATTCGCGACTTCCGGTGCAGATTGGAGACTGCTGCAACGTATCGTGTCGCCAAGGCACCCTCAACGACGCCGCTGAGGAGCGCGAAGACGCTCTACGTGGCAAGGGAGGTCGCGTGCGAACGTGGTCGTTTGCGATGCTGCTGCTCGCGCTCGTGTCCATGGCCGTCACTCCACCCGCCGCTGCTCAGGACACCACCTGCGCACTGCCTGCGATGCCGACGGTCGACGTGATCGACGACTACCACGGGGTAGCCGTGCGCGATCCGTACCGCTGGCTCGAGGAGGTGGACGCGCACGAGACGCGGGCGTGGATCGAGCAGCAGAACTGCGTCACCTTCCGCTATCTCAATGCAATCCCGGAACGGGCGGAACTGGAACGCCGGCTGACGGCGCTGTGGGACTATCCCAAGTACGGGACCCCATTCCGCCAAGGCGACCGCTACTTCTACTTCAAGAACGACGGTCTCCAGAACCAGTCGGTGCTGTACATGCAGGACTCGCTCGATGGCGAGGCGGCGGTGCTGCTCGACCCGAACGGCTTGTCGGAGGACGGGACGGTGGCCCTCACGACCCTCGCCTTCACCCATGACGGCTCACTCCTCGCGTACGGAACGGCAATCGGTGGATCGGACTGGCGGGAATTCCGGGTGCGGGACGTTGCGACGGGCGGGGACTTTCCGGACTATCTGCGCTGGATCAAGTTCTCCGGCGCATCGTGGACGCACGACGGGAAGGGCTTCTTTTACAGCCGCTACCCGCGTCCCGAGGGGGACGACACCCTCCAGGTCGCGAATCGGCACCAGCGTCTCTACTACCACGCGCTGGGCACGTCGCAGGACGAGGACCGGCTGATCTACCAGCGCCCCGATCAGCCCGAGTGGGGGTTCTCGGGCTCGGTCACCGAGGACGGGCGGTATCTGATCGTGTCCGTGTGGCACGGCACCGACGAGCGGAACCGCGTGTACTACAAGGACCTCGAACGCCCCACCTCACCGCTGCTGGCGGGTCCGGTGGTGCGACTGCTCGACGATTGCGACGCGTCCTATGATTTCGTCGGCAACGACGGCGACGTCTTCTATTTTCGCACCAACCTCGACGCCCCCCGCTACCGGCTCATCGCGATCAACGTACATCAGCCCGGTCGTGAGCAGTGGCGCGAAATCATCCCAGAAACCGACGAAGTGCTCGACGGCGTTCGGATCGTACACGGCACGTTCGTCGCCGACTACCTCGAGGACGCGCACACGCGTCTTGCGCTCTTCGGCACTGACGGGCGGCACGTGCGCGACCTACCGCTCCCGACACTCGGGTCGGTCGGGGGCATGAGCGGCCGACCCCGGGACACCGAGCTGTTCTACACGTTCACGTCATTCCTGTATCCGCCGACGATATTCCGCTACGACTTCACGACGTCCGAGACCTCGGTGTTCAAGGCTGCGGCGGTCGATTTCGATCCCGCGCGCTACGAGACCAGGCAGGTGTTTTACAGCAGCCGTGATGGTACGCGCATTCCGATGTTCATCACGCATCGGAAAGACGTAAAGCGGGATGGAAGCAACCCCACCTATCTCTATGGCTACGGCGGCTTCAACATCAGTATCACCCCATCGTTCTCGGTCAGTACGCTCGTCTGGCTCGAGCGGGGCGGGGTGTACGCCGTGGCCAACCTGCGCGGCGGAGGCGAGTACGGCGAGGAGTGGCATCGAGCCGGTATGCTCGAGAACAAACAGAACGTGTTCGATGATTTCATCGCCGCCGCAGAGTTCCTCATCGAGCAGGGCTACACGAGACCGTCGAAGTTGGCGATCGGTGGCGCCTCGAACGGTGGTCTGCTCGTCGGCGCGGTGTTGAATCAGCGGCCGGACCTGTTCGGCGCGGCGCTTCCTGCCGTCGGAGTCATGGACATGCTCCGCTTCCATCAGTTCACGATCGGGTGGGCGTGGGTTTCCGATTA
>JBDHDN010000110.1:0-9690 GCA_039591485.1 Gemmatimonadota bacterium | reverse complement strand
GGGGAGGGTGAAGAGTGAAGAGTGAGGAGTGAAGAGTGAAGAGTGAGGAGTGAAGAGTGAAGAGTGAGGAGTGAAGAGTGAAGAGTGAGGAGTGAAGAGGGAAGAGGGAAGAGGGAAGAGTGAAGAAGTGAAGGTGGGGATGGGCGCCATGTGCAACGGGCAACGTGAGTAGCGTCGCCGATCGCCGGGTTGCTCAAGCCGCGGAGGAGCTCCGTCGGCGCCTCGGGGGGCTGTCGCCTCGCGTCGGGATCGTGCTGGGGTCGGGGCTGGGAGCACTCGGCGACGTGGTCGAGGCGCCGGTGCGCGTGCCGTACACCGAGCTCCCGGGGTTCCCGACCACGACCGTGCACGGGCACGCTGGAGAGTTGATTGTCGGCACACTCGAGGACGTGCCGGTCCTGTTGCAGAGCGGTCGGTTCCACCTGTACGAAGGGCACGATCCCACGACGGTCGTGCTGCCGGTCCGTGTCTTTGCGGAGCTGGGAACCGAGGTCCTGATCGTCACCAACGCGGCGGGCGGACTTCGGCCGACCTTCCAGCCCCCGCTCCTCATGCTCATCGCCGACCACCTCAACCTGATGTGGCGCAACCCCCTGATCGGCCCGGTCGTCGGGCCGGAGCAGCGCTTTCCCGACATGTCCGATCCGTACGACCAACTCTTGCGCCAGCTGGCGAGATCGGCCGCGCGAGAGCGCGGGATCGGCCTCGAGGAAGGAGTCTATGCAGCGGTGCTCGGCCCGTGCTACGAGACGCCGGCAGAGATCCGCATGCTGCACCGACTCGGCGCGGACGCGGTGGGCATGTCCACCGTACCCGAGGTGCTGGCCGCGCGGGCCCGTGGCGTTCGCGTGCTCGGCATATCCAGCATCACCAACAAAGGCGCAGGGCTCACGAGCGCGCGGCTCGACCACGCCGACGTGCTGACGGCCGGCCGAGAGCTGACCGAGCAGCTCGAGTCGCTCGTGCGAGGTGTCCTGCAGAGCATCAAGGCACCCTAACTCTATTTTCCACAGCTGGTTATGGCGGAGGGAGACGACGGACGAGGGCACGGCCCCGCTCTCGCCTCCCGCCGCGACTTCGCCACGGCAAACGCAACCCTTTCCGCCCGCGTAGTGTCACCATGACAGCAGAACCCACGAGCTCGGGGGCTGGGTGGACGATCGCGAACTGATAGCACGAGTCCGGGACGGCGATCCCGGTGCGGAACGGCTCCTGTACGACCAGCATGTCGATCGGGTCTATCGGCTGGCGTACCGGATGACGGGAGACGACGACCTGGCGCGGGATTACACCCAGGAGACGTTCATCCGCGCTTTCGAGCGGCTCGATCAGTTCCGCGGCGAGGCGGCTCTGGGCACCTGGATCCAGGCGATTGCCGGTACGGTGGTGCTGAACGGCCTGAGGAAGGTGAAGCGGTTCCGGACCCGTGAGGTGGAGCTGGACGAGTCGCTGGCACACGGGGGACCACCCGGAGCGCCGGAGCCGGACCTGAAGGAACAGCTGGAGCGGGCGATCGACGACCTGCCCGACAAGTACCGGATGGTGTTCGTGATGCACGACGTGGAGGGCTACACGCATGAGGAGATCGGGAGCGCGCTCGGAATGCCGGTCGGGACGTCCAAGGCGCAGCTGTTCCGGGCCCGAGCCCGCCTCAGAGATGCCCTCAGTGAATTCGCGGAGGAGTGGGCCTCATGAGTGACGATCGATTCGAGCAGTTCCTCCGGCGCGAGGCGGGGCGGTACCACGCGCCGCCTGCGGTTCCGCGAGAGAAGATGTGGCGGGCGATCGCTGACGGGCGGCGCGTCGAACGGCGCCGGACTCGGCCTCCGACATGGATCTACTGGGGTGCCGGCATTGCCGCCGCCCTCGTGATCGGTGTGGGCATTGGCCGGTTCACGGTACCTGGGGAGGAGGCGGCGACGGTCGCGGACGCCGGATCCGCGGAGACCGCGGGCCCATCAGCGACGCAGGTGGCCTTCCGCCTCACGGCAGCTCAACACCTCGCGCGCGTGGAGGTGTTCCTCATCGGCTTCCGCTCCGATGCCCGCTCGGGGGCTCCGGGCGCGGGCTCGGTACCGGATGCGCGCTCGCTGCTCGCAACCACGCGGGTGCTCATCGACTCCCCGGCCGCCGAGGACGTCATGCTGCGGCAACTGCTGGAGGACATCGAGTTGGTGCTCTCGCAGATTGCTTCGTATGCGGGCGGGTCCGACAGCACCGAGCTGGATTTCATCGACGAGAGTCTCGATCAACGAAGCGTGCTCTTCCGACTGCGCACCGCGACGGACGCAGGACCGGTGGGCACGATGATTCAAGGAGTACTGTGATGCGTACGACGATGCAGGGCCGAATCTCGGGAATGGTGCTGGCGCTCGCGTTGACGGCGGGCACGGCGGTCGGCGCCCAACAGATGGCGGTGACCTCGTCCGGTATGGGGGTCGCCGCGCATCGGTCTGCTGCTCCGGCGTCATGGCTGCCGCAGGATCCGGGCGACTCGCTCTATCGCGCCGCTCGTGAGACGCTCAACCGCGGACAGTACAAGGCCGCAGCCGGGTTGCTGCAAGAGCTCCGCAAGCGCTATCCCCGCTCGGGCTACGTCGGCGATTCCTACTACTGGGAGGCGTTCGCGCGCTATCGCGTTGGCGGGACCGCCGACCTGGAGACCGGCCTGAAGCTGATCGAGCAGCAGCTGCAGGGGTATCCGGGGTCGGCGACGGCGGCCGATGCGGAGGTGCTCGCAACGCGCATCCGCGGACAACTGGCTCGGCGCGGCAACGCCGAAGCAGCCGAGCGGCTCGCGATCGCGGGCGGTGTGGTGGCACGATCGTTCGAGGAGCGGCAGCAGGAGCACGCGATACAGGAGAGGCATCAGCAGCGGGCGACGGAGGAGGACGTCCGGCTCGCTGCCCTCCACGCCTTGATGATGATGGAGAGCGAGCAGGCCGTTCCGATGCTGCGCGAGGTGCTCCAGCGGCGGGATCCGGGTTCGGTCGAGCTCAGGCAGCGGGCGATCGTCGTGCTCGGGCAGCAACAGACGCCGGAAACAGAGGAGATCCTGCTCGACGTGATCCGGAACGACCCGGACTCGGAGGTGCGAAGCATGGCCGTCATGTTCCTCGCGCAGTCGAAGAGTGATCGTGCCTTCGAGGCGGTGGCGGACATCGTGCGTACGTCCGAGGACCAGGAGATGCGTCAGCGGGCGGTGATGATGCTGGCGCAGCACCGCGACGAACGCGCGGTAGAGCTCGTGCGCGAGCTCGCGCAGGAGCCGGGCGCCGACGAGGAGCTGCAGCAGTTCGCCATCGTCGTCCTCGGCCAGAACGACGATCCGGCGAGCAAGGAGTTCCTCCGGCAGATGTACCGATCGACGACGGATCCCAACATCAAGCAGCACATCATCCACTCGCTCTCTGTGGGCGGGCAGCCGGAGGATCGGGCCTGGCTGCTGGAGCGCGCGCGCGACCCGAACGAGCCGGCCGAAGTCCGGCGCCAGGCCCTGGTCATGGTCGCCCAGCACAAGGACGTCCCGACCGAGGAACTTCTCGAGATCTATGACAGTGCGGAGGACAGCGAGTTGCGGCAGTTCCTGCTGTTCTCGTTGGCGCAGCGGAACGAGCCTGCGGTGGTCGATCGGCTCATGGACGTCGCCCGGAACGATCCCGATCCGGAGATGCGTCGGCAGGCCATCATGTGGCTGGGCCAGTCGCAGGATCCGCGGGTCGCCGAGTTCCTGATGGAGATCATCAACAAATAGGGCGGTACGATGGTAGGGCGGTACGGCGGTAAGGAGTCCGGGCCTCACCGTCGGACCGCCCTACCGTCGTTCCCGTGGCTCCCGTCGTTCCCGTCCTTACCTCCTCAACGAGTGACCGTTCATGATCCGAATCCCTCCAGCGCTTCGAGCAATCTGACTCCTGCTCCTGCCCGGCTCGTCGCTCTCCGCCCAATCCATCGACGCCGCCGTCCGCGGTATCGACACGGGTCAGGTGCGGATGAGCTTCGCGGCACAGGACGACGTCTGCCACGACGGTGGGCAGCATACGGGTCGACGTCACACGGCGGACTGGGAAGGACCGTGTGACGGCGGGCCGCTCAGGGTCGTGCTGCACGTCGTGGACGGTTCGGTGAACGGGATCGACACGTATGTCGGTGGGCGCTGGCGCGCAAGAGACGGCAGCATCCGCGACCTCGGCACGGTATCAACGGCCGAGGCCACCGACGTTCTGTTGCACCTGGCTGAGATGGCCAGCGACGACCTCGGCCACGAAGCCCTGCTTCCCGCGGCCCTGGCCGACAGCGTCGTCGTGTGGCCACGACTGCTCGGCATCGCTCGTGATGGGCAGGTAGGCATCGAGACCCGGAAGGCGGCTGTCTTCTGGCTGTCGCGGGCAGCCGGCGACGCGGTTACGGAGGATCTCCGCGAGATGGTCGCCGACGACGGGGACGACCTCGAGGTGCGCGAGATGGCCCTGTTCGCCCTGTCACAGCTGCCAGGGGACGAGGGCTTCACTGCGCTGCTCGACGTCGCGCGAGCCAGTGACGATCCGGACCTCCGCCGGCACGCCATGTTCTGGTTGGGACAGACGGGCGACCCGCGGGCGCTGGTCTTCTTCGAGGCAGTGCTCGCGCGGCAGTAAGCGGCGCAACGGCGGTCCGTCGCTTCAGTGACAATGGCCGAGCCGCGGCTCGAGCTGCGGTCGGGCGGACGGCTGAGGCTGGAGCGTTTCTTCCCTTCGACATTCGCGATTCCCCCATTGGACACTCGACACTCAATCCGCCCACCCGTCCATCCGCCCGTCCGTCCATCCATCCGTCTGTCCGCCCTCCGGCCACGGTTGTATCATGCGGTGACGAGCCTTGCGGCAGATACGATCTCGAAGGAGCCTCCCATGCCCCGTCTCCGATGGGCCATTGCCACAGTGGTGTCCGGTGCCGCACTCGCCACCCTCGCGTGCGCCGTGAACCCGGCTACCGGCGAGCGCGAGCTGATGCTGGTCAGCGAGAGCCAGGAGATCCAAATGGGCCTCCAGGCCGATCCCGCGATCGTCAGCCAGTTCGGTTTGTATGACGACGAGGGGTTGCAGCAGTACCTCGACCAGATCGGCAAGAAGATGGCGGCCCGCTCCGAGCGGCCCGATCTACCGTGGACCTTCCGGCTCGTCGATGATCCGGTCATCAACGCCTTTGCCGTGCCCGGGGGGTTCATCTACATCACGCGCGGGATCCTGGCATACTTCAATTCCGAGGCGGAGCTGGCCTCGGTGGTGGGACACGAGATCGGGCACGTCACCGCCCGTCACTCGGCGCAGCAAATGAGCCAGCAACAGTTGGCCCAGATCGGGCTGATCGCCGGTGCGGTCCTGGTGCCCGACGAATACTCCGCGCTCGTGCTCGGCGTCGGCGGTGCCGGGATGCAGCTCATGTTTCTCAAGTTCAGCCGCGACGACGAGCGCCAGGCAGATGATCTTGGCATGCGATACATGGTGCGCGCGGGGTACGACGCCAGCGAGATGCCGGGCGTGTACACCATGTTGAGCCGGGTGAGTGCAGCAGGCGGCGGGCAGCGTATCCCCGAGTGGCAGTCGACGCACCCCAATCCGGAGAACCGTGAGCAGCGCATGGTGGCACATCTCGACACGCTCCGGAACAACGGCACGATCGTGAACGAGGACGGCTACCTCCAGCGGCTCCATGGTCTCGTGTACGGGCCGAACCCGCGACAGGGCTTCTTTCGCGATGCCGAGTTCGTGCATCCGGAATTAGCATTCCGCGTGAACTTCCCGGCAGGATGGAAGACCGCCAACTACGCCGCGGGGGTCGTCGCGCAGAGTCCGAACGGCGACGCCAGTATGCAGCTCACGCTCTCCGAGATCACGACGGCCGACGCCGCAGCACGGTCACTCGCGCAGGAGGAGGGCCTTCAGGCCGGAACCGTCCAGGCGATCACCGTGAACGGCCTACGGGGCGCAACGCTCCCGTTTGCCGTTACGCAGGACGATGGGACCGTCATCCGCGGCGTGGCGACGTTCGTCGAGTACGGTGGCAGGGTCTATCAGCAGACGGGCATTACCACGTCCGCCGCGTGGGGCGGGTATCAGAGCGCGATCACGGCATCGCACCGCAGCTTCGCACCGTTCACCGACCAGCGCCTGCTGGCGGTACAGCCGCTCACGCTGTCGATCATCCGGCTCGACCGCGCGATGACGCTCGCCGAGTTCCACCGACGATACCCGTCACAAGTCGACGTCGAGCGCCTGGCCCTGCTCAATGGCGTAGAGGCCGGCATCGTGCTTCCGGAGGGGAGGCTCATCAAGCGCGTGGTCGGCGGCCCGCTGCCGTGAGCCCATCCGCCGCCAGAGTCCTGCACGCCGCATTCATCGCTGCGGTGCTGGTGCTCGTGGTCGGGCTAGCGCTCGTGCGCGGCGCGGCGGACCTCGGAGATCTCGAGCTTCCGGTCATGGTCCTCCGGATTACGGTGTTTGTCCTGTTGCTCGGCACGCTCATCGGCCAGCGGATCGTGCGCGCCGGTCTGCCCACCCTCCGGACGGCTGCCGAAGCCTCCGCTTGGTGGCAGGCGCACGGGCCCCGCGTGCTCACGATCTGGGCTCTGGCGGACGGGTTAGCCACGTTTGGTGCGGTATTCTGGTTCCTGACCGGCGACATCGTCCCGCTCGTGATCGGCACCGGCGTGGGACTGTTCTTGCTCGTGCTTGCACGGCCGGCCGGGTTCGAAGGCGGATAGAATATCGAGTGTCGACTGGGGGAATCTCGAATGTCGAAGGGAGGTAGCGGGACGCTGGACCCCGCTGTCCCGCGGCTCGGCCACTGTCGCTGAAGCGACGGTCGCGCTGACCGTACCGTCCTACCGTCCTGCCGCCCTACGCGACATCGATGTCGTGCGGCAGGGTGCGCCGTGCCGACCGGAGGTACACGAACGGCGTCTGATACAAGAAGTTGGATACGCGCGAGGTGTAGACGTCGGCGTAGCGTTCGATCTGCCGCGCGAGGTGGCTCTTGTCGTTGCCGGCGCGCATGAGCTGACCCCAGCGCGCGTTGTTGAGTTGTGCGGCGCGTCGGGCCAGCGGCGCGATCGCCTCGTCCAGCTCGTGTAGCCGGCTCCACGTGTCGGCCAGATCGCGTTCCAGTGCGCCGGCGGACGGTCCGCCTCCGCCGGTCCTTCCGTAACCCTGTCTGCGTCGCTGCAGCCGTACCCGCAAGCGGGCGTGTCGCAGCTCCAGTCGCTGCTTCTTCTCCATGAGCGCAGTGAGCTGCTGTCGGTCGGACGCGAAGGCTGTCTCCGCCAGCAAGTCGTCCTCCAACTCACGCACCACCAGCGCTGCGCGCCAGCGGAGTACATTCTTCGACACGTGCACGTCGGTGTACATGTGGTCGCCCACATAGAGGATCTCGTCGCCCGAGACGCCCAGGTAGTCCTCGACCATCCGCGCGTTGCCACCGAGGTACAGGCCACCCGACTTGATGCCCATCGGCGCCGGCTCCAGCAGTCCGTCGTCGTTGACCACGCGGAACACCGGCCCGCGGTCGATGAAGAACGCCGGCTTGCGGGCGGAGACGATCACCAACTCGAACAGGTGGCGCCACGTCGTGCCTTTCGGCAGGAATGGGTCGAACGCATAGCTCATCATGGCCTGGGTGTAGATCCACTCGGAGTTGGTGATCACGAGGAGCTTCTTCCCCGCGTGCATCTGGTCCAGCAGCGTGAGTGGCAGGTCGGGATCGCGATCGACGAACCGGTCCGGGTCGGCCATGATCTCGGCTTTGAGTTGCCCCTCCATGTGGGCCTCGTCGATCGATGTGCGCACCCGCCGATAGAGATCGCGGTATCCGAGGACGCCCGGGAGCGTACCCTCGTCGAAGCGGTCGACCAGCTGAGCGTACATGCAGGCCTCGGAGAGCGAGAACAGCGTGTTGAGGAAGACGTACCGGTCCATCGCGAGGTCGACGACCTCGCGACCGTACACCTCGCGCTGCTGGTCGAACGGCATCTCCCGCGAGCCGTGCATGGCGCGCTTGACGTACCCGAACCGATTGACCTTGAGGATGTTGCCCAGCTCGACATCGAGAATCAGGCCGCGAATCACGACGGTCATGTCGAACTCGAGGTCTCCGACCGGCCAGCCCAGGCCCAGCAGCTTGTCACGCAGGTGCTCGTACGCCCGGCGCTCCCACTCCTCGATTCGGTAGTGGATGAGGGTGTAGTCCATATCGTAGCCGATGGCTCGGATCGTCCGCAGGTTGAGCGTGCGGTTGCAGAATAGCCCGCGTTCGGGTGGCGTCGTTCGCTGCGGGTTTCCCTTGCGACGGCGACTCACCGTATCCCCTCCTCGACCGGTGTGAAGTGATTGAGCGGCCCGTGGCCGCCGCCCAGTCCCGGTGCCGAGGCGATGGCCCGGTGGACGAAGTCGAGCGCACGCCGGACGGCGTCCTCGCGTTCGTATCCGCGTGCCAGGCCCGCCGTGATCGCCGAGGACAGCGTGCAGCCGGTGCCGTGCGTGGACGTCGTCTCGAGCCGGGAATGCTCGAAGCGTCGCACGGTGGTACCGGTGACCAGCACGTCGCTGACCGTCGCCTCCGTTCCGTGCCCGCCCTTGACCAGTACGGCACCTGCACCACGCGCGACCAGTGCGCGGCCGGCGTCGATCATCTCGTCGACGGTCCGCACGTCACCGCCGACGAGCACGCGGACCTCGTCGAGGTTCGGGGTGACGAGCGTCGCGAGCGGCACGAGCAGTTCGCCCACGGCCTGCTCGGCGTCGCGGTCGAGCAACCGGTCGCCCGATGTCGCAACCATCACCGGATCCAGCACGTAGTTGGACAGGCGGTGATCCGTGACCGCGCGGGCCACCGCCTCCACGAGCGGCGCCGTTGCCAGCATGCCGCTCTTGACCGCTGCGGGTGGCAGGTCCACCGCCACGGCGTCGATCTGCGCCCGCACCACATCGATCGGAACCGCGTGCACGCCCGTCACCCCTCGCGTGTTCTGCGCCGTGATCGCGACGACGACGCTGGTGCCGAACACGCCGAACTGATGGAAGGTCTTGAGATCGGCTTGGATCCCGGCACCACCACCGGAATCGGAGCCTGCAATCGTCAAGGCGATCCGCATGCCGCCTGCTGCCACCGGCCCTCCGCTTGGCGAAAGGGTGTCGTCCGGACACATTGAACGCGGGTCCGCGCTCGCTCAGCGCGGGGCCGAATTTCCCCGGAGAGGACGACATGGCCTCCGCACTGGTCACGCAGGTACGCAATCTACAACGCCGCCGCGCACGCAAGCGAAGCACCCTCGCCGTCGCCGAGGGTGTCCGACTGGTGGAGGAGGCGCTCGCTGCGGGCGTGCGGTTCGAGGGAGTGGTGGTCGCTGCGTCCGCGCTCGAGCACGGGCGGATCGCTACGCTGGTGCAGCGGCTCGAGGCGCATGCGATCGAGGTGGAGGACGTGCCCGATCGGGTCTTCGACGGTCTGGCCGACGCTGAGACACCGCAAGGGGTGCTGGCGGTCGTCGCGCCTCGCTCGTGGCGGCTCGCGGATCTCGATCTCGACGCCGGCAGCCCGGTGCTCGTGCTCGATGCGGTGCAGGATCCCGGAAACGTCGGTACCCTCATCCGCACTGCCTTTGCGCTCGGTGCCGCCGGGACGCTGCTCCTTCCGGGCACGGCCGATCCGCGCAAT
>JBDHDN010000109.1:0-9730 GCA_039591485.1 Gemmatimonadota bacterium | reverse complement strand
TCGTCCGGCAGTTGGGGGACGGCACGCTCGAGGTCGAGCGGTTCGCGCGTTGGGTACGGCAGGACTACCGATACCTCAAGGAGTTCGCGCGGATCTTCGCGTGGGCAGTGGCCAAGTCCCAACGGCTGGAATCGATGGCGTGGTACGCCAAGGTACTCGACCTGACCCTCAACACCGAGATCGCCCTGCACCGCGCGTACGCCGAGCGGTTCGGGCTCTCGGCCGCTGAGCTGGAGCCGACGCCGATGTGGCCGACGACGCGCGCCTACACCGACTTCCTGGTGCGCACCTCAGCCGACGGCGACATGCAGGATCTCCTTGCCGCGTTGCTGCCGTGCGCGTGGGGGTACGTGCACATCGCACGGGCGCTCGCCGCGAACGACCCGCCCGAGGATCAACGCTATGCCGATTGGATCAACCAGTACGCGTCCGACGAGTTCGCCGCCGCGCTCGACTGGCTCCGAGCGGAGTTCGACCGCATCACCGGGAGGGTATCGGACGAGCAGCGGACCCGCCTCAGCGAGATCTTCCTGATTTCCAGCCGGTACGAGTGGATGTTCTGGGAGATGTGCTGGCAGGGGGAGGCGTGGCGACCGTAGGCGGCAGGAGGAGAACGACACGGCGCCCTGGCGAGAGGACCGATCCACCGATCCCGCGAGCCCCTGGCTCCCCCGAGCCTGGCCGCGCGCGCGCCCGACACGTATCCTAGCGCTGTCCCCCACCGTCGGAGCGACCCCCATGCAGCGCCGCTCGTTCATCCAGGCCGGTGTCTCGCTCGGCATGCTCGGCGCCGCGGGACAACGGGCGCTCGTCGCCGATCCTAGAGGGCGCCGCTCCCCCCAGACCGATGGCACGATCCGGCTCAGCTCCAACGAGAATCCCCTGGGGCTCGCCCCCGAAGCCCGTGAAGCCATCGTCGCGGGCATCGCACAAGCGAACCGGTACCCGCAGCTCAGAGAGGACCTCATCGCGGCCCTCGTCGAACGCCACGGGGTGCGCCCCGAACACATCGTGCTCGGCGCGGGGTCGACGGAGATCCTCAAGCTCGCCGTCGAGGTCTTCGCCGGGCCCGGGGGATCGCTCGTGACCGCGAGCCCGACGTACGAAGACACCACCTGGTACGCGGGTGCCGACGGGCGCCGGGTGGTGGCGGTGCCGCTCACGGCGGCCTGGGCACATGACATCGGCGGCATGCGGGCTGCGGCGGCTTCGCTGACCGGCCCCGTGTGCGTCTACATCTGCAATCCCAACAACCCGACGGGCACCCTCACGTCCAGTACTGCGATTGACCAGTGGATCGGGTCGGCGCCGGAGTCGATCGGCTTCCTGGTGGACGAGGCCTATGTCGACTTCGTGACGGATGTCGCGTATCACAGCGCCCTCGCCCTCGTCGAACTGCACCCTAACCTCGTCGTTGCCCGGACCTTCTCGAAAGTCTACGGGATGGCCGGCATCCGCCTCGGGTACGGCATCGCGCACCCGGAGACGGCCGAGAGGCTCAGGCGCCGGCAGGTGCGGAACAACGCCAACCATTTCGCCCTCGTCGCCGGCATCGCGAGCCTCGGTGCGCGGGAGTTCGTGGAACGTAGTATCGCCGTGAACGCGCGCGGGAGAGAGCTTGCGTACGACTGCTTCGACGAGCTCGGGCTGGACTACCTCCCGAGCCACACGAACTTCGTGATGCACCGCATCCGCGGTGAGCTGCGCGTGCACATCGCACGCATGGGCGAGGCGGGCGTCCGGGTGGGGCGGCCGTTCCCCCCGATGCTCGACTACAATCGCGTCTCGATCGGTCTCCCCGAGGAGATGGTGCAGTTCGCCGAAACCCTGCGCTCGTTTCGCTCCCGGGGGTGGGTCTAGCCGAACAAATCGGCGATCGTGCGCTCCCGGTACGCGAAGATCGCTGTCAGCTGCCGGCGGACCGCGATCAGGTGGGCCAGCCGCCCGAGCAGACCGAGCGGCAGCGCATAGCGTACGGTGTCGCGGATCCCCGTGCCGCCCTCCACGGCATGGAACTCGTAGAGGTGGTGCCACGCCCGGTAGGGCCCGACGACCTGCTCATCCACGAACCGGTTGGGCGGATCCCACAGCGTGATGACGGAGCGCCAGCGCTGCGGGATACCGAGCGGCCGAATACGGTAGTCGATCAGCAGCCCCTCGCGCATCTCCTGGGGGGGCGTCACCATACGGAAGCCAAGCCACGGCGGCGTAATGCGTGCCAGGTTCGCCGGATTCGAAAAGAACCCGAAGACCTCGGCGAGCGGCCTGGGGACGAGCTGCCTGCGGCTCAGCACGAATTCAGTAGCCATCAGAGTGATTCTTCACCGGGATTCGTGTCACGATAAGTGGACGATTCTCGCTGCCGTTGCTTCAGGCAAGTTATTGTAATACAAGAAAATAGCGTTTGGAACAGGAGTTGCGATGTGAATAGGCGGACTCGACCGCCATCCCACTGATGGCTTAGGTTCAAGGAGGCGGCCGAACGGCACGGGAGGAATCATGGTCACCGCGATACTTCTCAGCTCGCTGACGCTCGCTGCGACCCCGACTGCCGAGTTCACCGCACCGCCGCAGAACCCGGTGGTGAAGGTGTGGCTCAACAAGAAGGGGAACGTCAAGCAGGGCGACCGGGTGCGCGTCTACACGCGTGCCGAAGCCGACGGCTACCTCCTCGTGCTTCACGCCGAGCCCGACGGACGGATCCGCGTCTTGTTCCCGCTCGACCCGTACCACGACAACTTCGTGCGCGGCGGGCAGGATTACGAGTTGCGCGGGCGCGGAGACCGGGAGGCCTTCCGCGTGTACGAGACCGGCGGCATGGGTAGCGTGTTCGCCGCTTTCTCGCGTGACCCGTACCAGTTCGGCGAGTTCGTGCGGGGTGACCACTGGGACTACCGGATCCTCGACCAGTGGCGACTGACCGAAGACCTCGATCCCGAGACCGAGCTGCTCGCGCTCGCGCGCGCCATGGCCGGACCCGTGAGCTTCGAGTATGACCTCGTGCACTATCCGGTGGGCTCGCAGGTGGCCTACTACGGTGGTGGCGGCGCCACGTACGTGAGCCTCGGCTACTACCCGTCGTCCTACTGGGGCATCTCCTTCGGCTGGGGTTACCCGAGCTACTGGGGTTCGTACTGGTACGGCCCGTCTTGGTGGGGTTACTACCCCTACTACCCGGCGCACTACTACCGGCCGTATTACTACTGGGGCTACCCATACTACTACTACCCGTACGGCTACGCGTACTACCCTTACTACTCCTATCCGTGCAGCGGTTGCTACTACCCTGGCGGCGGCTACTGGTACGGGCATCCGCAGAGTCCCAGCGGCACCACCTATCGTGGCCGGTATGCCTGGAAGGACAACGGGCGGTATGACATGGCACGCGGAGGCATCGACACGCGCCGCCGAACCGCACCGTCCAGTGGCAACAGGCTGCACTCCGACCTCGGCTCGCGCTATGCCGTCGAGCAGGGTGGGCGGCGCAGCGCACCGACGGTGGTGAACACCGCGGGGCGCCGGGTTAGCCCAACGGCCGATCGCGCGACCGGTCGGCAGGTCTCGCCAGGGACCACGAGCACCGCCGGCCGCCGGACCGTGGCGACGCCGACAACTGCCGGGCGCGGTATCCCTGAGGCGACCCGCACCGAAACCGGACGGCGGGTTGAGCCCTCGGGCTGGGGCATCACCGACGGACGCCGCACGGTGACGCCCGCTGCTCGGCCTGCGCCGACGGGAACCCAGAGCCAGCCCGACGCCGCCGGCCGGCGCGCGGTCACGCCCGACCGCAGTACGCCGCAGCGCCAGACGGAGCCGGCGTCCCGGCGCGTGACGCCCAGTCGTTCGGAAACGACCAACCGGCCGTCGACGCCGACCCGCAGCGTGCTGCCGAGCCGGCCGTCCTCGAGCTCCGGCAGCACGGCACCGGTTCGCCGCACCACCCCGACGCTCGAGCGGCGCGCCACCCCGTCGCGCTCCTCGAGCCCGTCGGCACGGCCATCCACGCCGAGCCGCTCGACGCCCAGCCCGTCGGCGACTCGACGGCCGTCTGCGCCGACGCGATCGGCTCCGAGCCCATCTGCGAACCGCCGGCCGTCGACGCCGTCCCGGCCGCAGGTATCGCGTCCGTCCGCGCCATCGCGAGCCCCGAGTGCGAGCCGGGCGCCCAGTCCCTCGCGACCATCGGCTCCGAGCCGCCGCCCCAGCTCGGGCCGGCGCAAGAACTGAGCGACAGGCGGGCCCCGGGGCTACGCGACGAGGGCGCTCCCACAGCACTGTGGGAGCGCCCTCGTCGCTGGCCTCTCCCCCCGCCGACTGGCGAGCATGTCCGTCAGGCCATTAGGTTTGCGACGGACCTCGAGCCACGAGCCCTCATGATCCGCACGATCGTCGACCACCCCCTCGTTCGCCTGCTGCTGTACTACGGCGGCCTCGTCGCAGTGGTGATGATCCTGGCGCGGTTGTTCCCCGTGGTCGCGCAGTCACTGCAGGCTGTGGATGTACCCACCGGCACCGAGTGGTTTGGATCGGAGCCGCCCTCTGGCCAGGGCGGCTTCCTCAGGGCACCGAACGTAGAGCTACGGACGGTCATCGCGATCCTGGGCGCACTGCTGCTCGTCGCGCCCATCGCGTGGGTCTACATGGTCACGCGGCGGGAGAGCCGGTACGACAAGTCGCTGGTCCACACCCTGATCCTGCTGCCGCCCGCGGTGTGCGGGATCGTGATCATCGTGCAGTCGTCGCTCACCTTGGCATTCGCGCTCGCCGGTATCGTCGCGGCGGTCAGGTTCCGCAACACCCTGCAGGACACCAAGGACGCCGTGTACGTGTTCCTCGCTATCGGCGTAGGCCTCGCGGGCGGCATTCAGGCCCTGCCCGTCGGTCTCATCGTGTCCGGGATCTTCAACGTCATCATCATCGTGCTGTGGCAGTTCGAGATCGGAGACATCTACAGCCCGGCAAAGCAGGTGACGGCGATGCACCAGGTGCCGGCCCAGGCGTCCGGAAGCATCATCAAGACTCCGCCGCGCAGGCGGGGCTCCAGGATGTTTCGGGTACCCGATGCCGCCCGCGCCATCGAATCCGACGATCACATTGCCATTCCCGCGAGTTCCCCGGTGTTGAACCCCGAGTTGAGCCTGCTCGAGTTCAATGCCCGGGTGCTCGCGATGGCGGAGGACCCCACACTGCCGCCCCTGGCCCGGGTTCGATTCCTGGCCATCTTCTCCTCCAATCTCGACGAGTTCTTCATGGTCCGTGTTGGCGGCCTCAAGCAGGCGGTCGCCGAGGGTATCACCCGGCGCTCGATCGACGGGCAGACCCCGGCCGAGCTGCTCCAGGTGGTGCACGTGAAGCTCAGAGCCCTCGTGCGCAGGCAGTACCGCTGCCTCCAGAGCCTGTCCGAAGGCGTCCTCGAGCCCGCCGGTATCCAGATCCGTTCCCTGGACGACCTGGATGACTCCGAGCGTGAGTACCTCCGCGACTATTTCGACGAGCGGATCCTCCCGTTCCTGACACCGAAGGCGATCACGCTTTCCGGCGGCCATCCCTTCCCGCACATCGAAGAGTTGCTCCTGTCGCTCGCGGTCGTGATCCGCGACCCGCGCACCGAGCGCGACCATTTCGTCCATCTCGAGGTCACCGAAGCCCTTCCCCGGTTCGTGAAGCTCCCCGAGTCACTCGGTTTCGTGCCGATCGAGGAGGTCATCCGCGCAAACATCGAGACGCTGTATCCTGGCCGGCAGGTGCTCGAGGTACACCCCTTCCGCATCACGCGGAGCGCGGAGATCAAGTTCGACGAGAAGCAAGCGGCGAACTTCCTCGAGGCCATGGAGGAGGAGCTGCGCCGGCGCCCGCACGGCGCCATTGTGCGCATCGAGGTCAGCCGGATGATGCCCTACCCCATCCGAGACCTGCTGCTGCGTGAGCTGAAGCGCGACGAGGAAAGCAAGGGCGTCCCCCTCCTCCCATCTGACCTCCACGAGGTCGACGGGATGGTCGACCTCGGCTCCCTCCATGAGGTCGCGGAGGCGGGCGACACCTCGTTGGACTTTCCACCGTTTGCACCGGCGGAGCCGATCTCCGCGAGCGAGTCGATGTTCGACGTCATCGACCGCGGGGACGTGCTCGTGCATCATCCCTACGATTCCTTCGAGGCCACCACGGAGCGCTTCCTGCTCGAGGCGGCGGACGATCCGCAGGTCGTTGCCGTCAAGCTCACCCTGTACCGTCCTGGCGGTCCATCCAAGTTGGCAGACGCCCTCGTGCGCGCAGCCGCCCAGGGCAAGAGCGTATCCGTGTTCGTCGAGGTGAAGGCCCGGTTCGACGAAGAGTTGAACATCCTGTGGGCCAAGCAGCTCGAGCGCGGTGGGATTCACGTCGTAACGGGACTGGTGAAGTACAAGACGCACGCGAAGGTGGCACTCGTCGTGCGACGCAACGGCGAGCGCGTCCGCCGGTACGCCCACATCGGGACCGGGAACTACAACCGGGACACGTCGCGGGTGTACACCGACCTCGGACTCCTCACGGCCGACGAGGACATCTGCAACGAGGTCAGCACGCTGTTCAACGAGCTCACCGGCTCGTCGCGCCCCCCTGCGGCGGAGTTCGGAAAGCTGCTCGTCGCGCCGACCAACATGCTCGAGCGGTTCGTAGCTCTCATCGACCGCGAGACGGCGCACGCAGAGGCAGGTCGGCCCTCAGGCATCCGGGTGAAGGTCAACGGGCTCGCCGACGGCGAGATCATCGAGGCACTCTATCGGGCCTCGGGCGCCGGCGTGCCCATCGACCTCCTGGTGCGAGGGATCTGCGCAGCGCGGCCGGGGGTACCAGGCCTCTCAGAGCGCATCCGGATCCGCTCGGCCGTCGGCCGCTTCCTCGAGCACGGTCGGATCTTCCGATTCGAGAACGGCGGTGCACCCGAGTACTTCATCGGCTCGGCCGACTGGCGGCCCCGCAACCTCCGCCGGCGAGTCGAGGTCGTGTGTCCAGTGGACGACGCGGCTGCTCGGCGGCGGCTCGACGAAATCCTCGACCTCGAACTGACGGATCCCGGCGCCTGGGAGCTGGCCGCCGATGGCAGCTACGCACAGCGAGGCGGCGAGGCCGCGAGCTCCGCCAGCCAGACGCAGGACACGATGCTGCGCCGTCTCACCAGTGGCGAGGCCGTCGGCAGCACCAGCCGGTAGCGGACGGCGGGAATGCTGGAGGCGGCGGTCAGCCCGCCAGATTCACGTTGAGGTACTCGGGATCGCCCGTCACTTCCCGTTCGATGACCGGCTCGAGCCAGTCGGGAATCGCGATGTCCGCCTCGGGTGACGGCAGCTCGACCTCCGCAAGCACCAACTCGCGGTCGAGGAACTCGTCGATCTCCCACGTGAGCGCACCCTCGGTCACGTAGTAGCGGCGTTTGCGAACGCGGCGGCCTTCCGTCAGCGGCCACAGGGATCGGAACAGCTGCGCGGTCGTCTCTTCCTCGACCTCCAGCCGACTGAGTCCGGCTCCGAGCTTCACGGTACGCTCGTAGCGCTCCCCCTCGGGTCCGCGGACGTGCCGCAGACGCTCCTGCAGTCGTGCGCCGGGCAACCACCCCTGCTCCACCTCGACCGACGCTGCCGCCGACGCCGGCTCTGGCACTGCGCGCAGCAGGTACTTGCGTTCGATCTCTATCCCGGCAGGCGACACTGCACTCAAGATCTCCAGCACGTGACCCACATCGCTGCGCAGTCGATCTTCGTCGTCACGACGCCACCCGACGAAGTCCGCGAACAGCTCCTGTTGCGCCTCCCGACTCGAACGAGTCAGCGCGAGCAGCCCCGTCATCGGATTGCGTCGCCGCACGCGCCGACGCTCGCGGTCGTCGACGTTGCCAACGGCGAGCGCGGCCAGGGCGCGGGCGTGCTCCGCGGCCGCGTCCTCACACGCTGCGCCGAGTACCGTGTCGCCGACCTGCACGTCGTGGAGATCACCCAGGACCGTCTGCAGCCGTTTCAGTCGCTTCACACCCGCGGCAGCGGCGTCGATCTCCCCGGTCACCAACTCGAGCAGATAGCGTAGTCGCTTGGCCTCGATCCGCGCTGCGTGCACCGTGGCATCGTCCTGAGCATCGCGGACGTGATCCACCTTGTCGCAGAGCGAGCGAATGTGGTCGCGCACGAGGTCGGAGAGGGCGTGGGCAAACGTCGGCCGGGACTCCGAGCCTCCCCACGGATTGCGAGCGGCGGCCGCGAGCCGCTTGCGGATCCGGCGATCGACGCCGGCAAAGTCGCGCGCGATCGCGCGTTCGCCGGCAGCATACCCTTCGTCGCGGCGACGTGCGAGCTGCTCCTGGAACCACCGCGCACCGATACGCTGCGTGGGTGTGAGCCCCTTGAATCGTGACTGCACCCACTCGAGAAGCACCTCCGCATCGCGTGCGGAGTTGGTGGTGCGGGCGAGGTCGCGGATGCGGGCGCGCGTCTTCTTCGTCACGGCGTGATCGAGATGCGGGCGGAACGCCCGCAGTACGCTCCTCAGCCGCCGAAGCGCCACCCGGAAATCGTGGAGCGCCTCCGCATCGTCGCCACCGTCGAGCCTGGTAATGGACTCCGCCGCCGCATCCAGCAGGAGCGCTCCGATGCGCTCGACCGCCATCTGCGGCGGAAGCGGCAGCAGTCCGGCAGGATAGTCAGCCACCGTCCGCTCCCAGCGCGCGCAAGTGCTTCGGCTGCAGCAGCCACCGCAGGCTGCCCTGCCCGGCACCCACCGGACCGTCGAACTCCAGCAGCGCGGCCCCACCCTTCTTGAAGGAGAAGAAGGCGGCCGCCTCTTCGAGAACCAGGTGCGCCGTCAGCTCGCTGAGATCCGGCTCATGCCCCACCAAGGCGATGATGGCATCGGCAGCCCGCGGATGGAGCCAGGCGATCACGCCATCCGGCGCTCGGCCTGGCAGCAGGGCATCGAGTTCCTCGATCGGCACATCGCGGTCGTACGCCGCAGCGAGGATCTCAGCCGTCTCCCGGGCCCTGACGAGGGAGCTGGTGGCGATCCGGGTCAGTCGCGGCACGAGCCGTCGGACCCCCCGCGCCGCGTCCTCCATGCGTCGCCGACCCACATCGGTGAGCGGCCTCCGGCCGTCGGGCTTGCCGGTGCCCGCGAACGCCACTCGATCTTCGGCGATGGCGTGACGGACGATCAGCACCTGCACGGCGGGTCAGACCTCGCTGGGCTGGCGCTCCGCGTCCGACCGGCGGCGCGGAGACAGCGCCCGAAACGGCTCACTCCCGGCACCTGCGGTACGCAGGGCCCGCCTGGCCAGTCCCTGCAGGACGAGCTGCGAGCGGACCGGCGCCTCATCCTGGCGACGCTCGACACGCACGTACGTGCCGTCGGACCGGAGGATGCGGGCCTTGACGTTGTCCGCCAGCACGATGTCGAGAATCTCCTCCATGATGCGCGTCTTGAGGGCGGGATCGAGCACCGGGAACATCACCTCGATCCTACGGAAGAAGTTGCGGGGCATCCAGTCGGCGCTCGCGAGGAAGATCTCTGGATCCCCGTCGTTCTCGAAGTAGAAGATCCGGGAGTGCTCGAGGAACTTGTCCACGATGCTCACGACGCGGATGTTCTCCGACACTCCGGGCAGCCGCGGCTTCAGGCAGCAGATGCCACGGATCACGAGATCCACCTGCACACCGGCCTGCGAGGCCTCATACAGCGCATCGATGACCGACGGCTCGACGAGCGCGTT
>JBDHDN010000108.1:0-9845 GCA_039591485.1 Gemmatimonadota bacterium | reverse complement strand
GTATCGGACACTGCTCGCCCGCTTGGAGCGCACTGAGGTGCGCGCCCCCGTGACCGGTATCTTCGACGAGAAGTACGTCGAGATCGGCGAGATGGTGTCGCCCGGATCGCCCGTCGTGCGCGTCGTTGCGATCCAGCAGGTCAAGGTCGTAGGCGGGGTGCCCGAGCGCTACGGGCTGGATGTGCGGCGGGGTGACACCACCCGGGTGACCTTCGACGTGCTGCCCGGTCGGGAGTTCCTGGGCACGATCCGTTTCGTCGGGGCGGCTGTGGATCCGGAGAACCGCACCATCCCGGTCGAGATCTATATGGAGAATCCGGGCGGTCTCGTCAGACCCAGCATGGTCGCCAACGTGCAGGTAGAGCGCGCCCGGCTCAACGACGTGATCGTGGTGCCCCAGGAACTGTTACAGCGCACCGAGGACGGCTATCAGGTGTTCCTCGTCGGCGACCGTGACGGTCGGCCGGTGGCGGTCGCGCGGGGAGTGGAAACGGGGCCGTCGTTCGAGAACCGGATCGTGATCCGGTCAGGGCTGGAAGCGGGGGAATCGCTCATCACCACCGGGTACCGGATGGTGGACGACGGCAGCCTGGTGCGGGTCGTGAGCGGAGGAGCGGACGAATGACGGACCAGAGCGGCGACCGTGGCAAGCGGCCCGAGTCCGGCGGATTCCGGTCCGTCCGCCAGGGGATGGGCTCGTCGAAGTCCAGCGGGGGACGCCCCGGCGTGATCGCCGGCGACCCGCGGCAGAAGCGCAAGTTCAAGGAGTTCCGGCTCAGCTCGTACGCCATCGACCACCCGACGAGCGTCATGGTGATGACGGTCATCCTGATCCTCCTCGGCATCGGATCGTACATGTCGGTCCCGAAGGAATCGATGCCGGAGTTCGTCGTCCCCAACGTGATCGTGAATACCATCTATCCCGGGGTGGCACCAGGCGATATCGAGACCCTGCTCACTCGCCCACTCGAGGACGAGCTGAACACGATCGCCGATGTCAAGACCATCACCTCCACATCGACCGAGGGATACTCCAGCATCAACGTCGAGTTCGAGGCGGGGATGGACATGAACGAGGCGCTCCAGCGGGTCCGTGAAAAAGTGGACATCGCGAAGCCGGAGTTGCCCACCGCCGCTGAAGAACCGGAGATCATCGAGATCAATCTGTCCGAGTTCCCGATCATGCAGGTGAATGTCGCGGGACCGTACAGTCTTGTGCGGTTGCGGGATGTCGCCGAGGATCTGCAGGACCGTTTGGAGCAGGTCCCGAGCGTGCTCGAGGTACGACTGGCTGGCGGGCTCGAGCGCGAGGTGCAGGTCGACGTCGATCTCGCGAAGCTCAAGTTCTACGACGTGTCCTACGAAGACGTGATCGACGCCGTCCGCGCCGAGAACATCACGGTTCCGGGCGGCACGATCGACGTAGGCGACGTGAAGTACTTGGTACGGGTACCGGGGGAGTTCGAGGAGACGGCGCCCATCGCCGACATCGTCGTTGCGACCCGGGGCGGTCAGCCCATTTACGTCCGTGATGTCGCCGCCGTCGACTTCGGGTTCAAGGAGCGTGACTCCTATGCCCGGCTCGATGGCGACCCGGTCATTTCCCTCTCGATCGTGAAGCGGAGCGGCGAGAACATCATCGAGACCGCGGAGCAGGTGCGCGCGGTCCTCGAGCAGATGGCGCCGACGCTTCCCCCGGGGACGGTCCTGAAGATCACCGCGGATCAGTCCTCGGACATCCGCGACATGGTGAGCTCCCTCGAGAACAACATCATCTCGGGACTGCTGCTCGTCATCGCGATCCTGATCTTCGTGCTGGGGATCCGTACGGCGCCGTTCGTGGGGCTCGCGATCCCACTGTCGATGCTCATCTCGTTCAGCGTGCTGAAGGTCGCCGACTTCTCGATGAACATGGTGGTCTTGTTCAGCCTGATCCTCGCGCTCGGGATGCTGGTCGACAACGCCATTGTGGTGATCGCGAACATCTACCGCTTCCGGGAGCGGCGGTTCGACCGCATCCGAGCGGCGAAATACGCAACGGGCGAGGTCGCGATGCCGATCGTCGCGTCCACGGCCACCACGCTCGCCGCGTTCTTCCCGATGGTGTTCTGGCCCGGCATCATGGGCGAATTCATGAAGTACCTGCCGTACACGCTGATCATCACGTTGTCGTCGTCGTTATTCGTCGCATTGGTGATCCTGCCGACACTCGCGTCCCGGCTGCTCGAGACCGAAGACCGTCCGGTGCAGATGACGACGGGTATGCGGCACTTGCTCCGAACGCTCGCGGGCGTGGTCGTCGTCGTGATGCTCGTGGTCAACTGGCTCACCGCGCTCCTGTTGTTGGTCACCGGGGCAGTGGTGTACCTGTTCCACCACTTCGTCGGTCATCCGGCAGGACACCGGTTCATGACCAAGGGGCTGCCGGCCATCATCGATCGTTACGAGCTGTTCCTGCGCTGGTCGCTCCGGCACCGGATCGGCATTGTGGGTGCCGCAAGCGCTTCGCTGGTTGTCGTGCTGGTGCTGTTCGGGCTGTTCAACGCCGGCGTCGAGCTGTTCCCGGAGGACATACCGCCCGAGACCGTGTACATCCAGGTCGAGGCGCCGGTCGCGACGCGGATCGAGGAGAGCGATCGGATCGTCGGGACCATCGAAGAGCAGCTGCGAGACGTCGACGGGCGTGATGACTACGAGTCGGTGGTGTCCACCGTCGGATCGCGGGTAACGGCCGGCTTCGACGGCGGCGCTGGGACGCATCTTGCCACGGTAGCCGTGAGCTTCGTGGATTTCGAGGACCGGGAGCAGGATGCGTTCGTGACGCTGGACAACATCCGAGGCCGAGTGGGCCGAGGGCTGGCCGGCGCCGACATCTCGGTGGAGATGCCCGACATGGGGCCTCCCACAGGTATGCCGGTTCAGATCGAGATCGCCGGCGAGGACCCCGACGTGCTCGAGCGGCTAGGGGCGGAGGTGGTATCGATTCTCGAAGGGTCCCCGGTGTTTGCGAAGCTCGACGGTCTCGAAAGCGACATGGAGGCCGGCCGTCCGGAACTCGTCGTGGACGTCGATCGCGAGAAAGCCGCGCTCTACGGACTCAACACGCGGGATATCGGGACGACCATCCGCAGCGCGATCAACGGCACCGAGGCCTCCACGTACCGTGACGGGAAGGACGAATACGACATCACCGTGCGGTTGGCCAAGCGGTATCGTGAGGACCTGACTGCGCTCGGTGATCTGACCGTCACGGGCGACTTCGGGCAGATCCCGCTGTCTTCCGTGGCCATGTGGTACGTCGGCTCGGGATTCGGCGACGTGAAACGCAAGGATCTCGACCGAGTCGTGACGGTGTCGGCGGACGTGAAGGCAGGGTTCAACGGCAACGCTGTCCTGGGCGAGGTCCAGCGGGAGCTGACGGAGTTCGCTGACCGTCTGCCGACCGGTTACGTGATGGAGTACGCCGGCGAGCAGGAGGAGCAGCAGGAGGCCCAGGCCTTTCTGAGCAGTGCCTTCATCCTTGCACTCTTCCTGATCGCGTTCATCCTGATCTCGCAGTTCGACTCCGTCACCAAGCCGATCATCATTCTGAGCTCGGTGATCCTGTCGACGGTCGGCGCCCTGATCGGGCTCATCGTGTTCCGGATGCCCTTCGGTATCATCATGACCGGCGTGGGGGTCATCAGCCTGGCGGGGGTGGTCGTCAACAACGCGATCGTCCTGATCGACTACATCGACATTCTGCGGCAGCGTGACGGGCTCGAGCGGCGCGAGGCCATCGTCCGCGCAGGCATGACTCGATTCCGCCCCGTGCTGCTCACGGCTATCACCACCGTGTTCGGGCTCGTGCCGCTCGCCATGGGACTGAACATCGATTTCTTCGGGTTCTATCGCTCACTCGACCCCAACTTCTACTGGGGTGGCATCCAGGCGGCGTATTGGGGACCGATGGCCATCGCGGTGATCGCCGGACTCACGTTCGCGACGTTCCTGACACTGGTCGTCGTGCCCGTGATGTACTCACTGCTCGACGACTTCGACGACTTCATCAAGAGGTACTTCGCTCGGGAGCCGGAGGAAGACGCCACCCAGGTATCCGGTACCTACCGACCGGTGGGTGGCGAGTCGAAGCCTTCAGTCAAGCCAGCCGGCGTATAGCTCGGGCCGGCGATCCCTGAGGAAGAGGGTGCGGGCAGGTGATCGCTCGCACACCGACAGATCGAGATCGACGATGACGAGGTCCTCCTCGAGCCGGTGGCCCCGGGCGAGGACCTCGCCCGTCGGATCGACCACGAAGGACTCTCCGGCAAACGTCAGCTCTTCCTCCGCTCCCACCCGGTTGCACAAGGCTGCGAAATAGCCGTTCTGAAACGCCGCCGTGCGAACCTCGGCCTCGTACATGCCGTCCGGCCACTCGTCGAGCGCTCCCGCCTGGGGAATCACCACGAGCTGCGCACCACGTACACCGAGCGCCCGCATGTACTCGGGGTAGTGGCGGTCGTAGCAGATCGCCACCCCCAACCGTCCGACGGCCGTATCGTAGACCGGGGCGCCGACGTCACCCTCGTCGTAGTACTCCCGCTCGTGGAAGCACGCGTAGTCGGTAATGTGCACCATCCGTGTCGTGCCGAGCAGCGTGCCGTCCGCGTCGAAGACCGGCGAGCTGTCGTAGAAGCGTCCCGCGTGCTCCTCGTAGAGGTTGAACACGGTCACCATCCCGAGGTCCCGTGCCCTCGCCGCGATCAGGTCGCACGTCGGCCCGGGGACGGACTCCGCATACCGGCGCGCATCGTGGCGCCGGTACTGGGGAAAGAACGGGGTGAGGGCCAACTCAGGCACGCAGAAGACCTGGGCCCCGCGTCGGGCAGCGGAGTCCATCGTGGACAGCAAGCCGGTGAGGTTCGACTCGAGGTCCGGCAGGGCGGGGCGCTGAGCGAGCGCGATGCGTACGGTCACGTGTCGTCTCCTTCCGGCTCGGCGCTCATCGCCTCGAGCAGCCGGCGCGCGATGGGCTCGGGGGTGAAGCGGCGCGCGGTTGGTGGGCCAGCGGCGCCGAGGCGCCGCCGCTGTTCGGGATCCCGCAACAGCTCGAGCAGGGCCGCCGCGAGTGCCTCCGGGTCGTGCTGCGGCACGAGCAGGCCTGCCTCGCCGGATCGTATGAGTTCCTCGGCACCAGTGCCGCGGCACGCGACTATGGGTCTTCCCGCAGCCATGGCTTCCAGGAATACGATGCCGAATCCCTCCTGGCGGCTTGGAAGGCAGAAGACGTCGCACGCCGCGTAGGACGCTACGAGTTCCTCGAACGTCACCTGCCCGCAGAGCTCGACCGCACCGCCAAGTCGCAGCCGGCGGACGAGGCGGTCGAGCCGGACACGGTCGGGGCCGTCACCGATGATCTGGAACCGGGCAGACGGAATGTCCTTACAGACGACCGCGGCCGCCTGCACCAGGCTCGCCACATCCTTCCTGGGGTACAGCCGGCAGACGCAGAGTACGGTGGGCGGCTGATCTGCAGCCGCCAGGCGCGCCGTGCCAAGGGCCTTCGTCCACCGGTCCACGTCCAGCGCCGGCGGCACGATGTGGATGTCAGCGATGGGCCGGCCGTACAGGTCCGCGATTCGGCGCCGTGCATGGTCACTCACCGTCAGCACACGGTCGGCTCGAAGCACACTCGTCCGCTCGGCGCGCGCCTGGAGTCGCATGCTCAGCGCAACGGCCCCCCGCTCGAAACGAGCCTCGTCGGCCAGCTGGCCGTGGATGTACGCGGCAAATGGTGTCGGGGTACGTCCGGCGAGGCGATAGCCATCCATGTCGAAGCCCACCACCAGATCGGCACCAACGACGCGGTCGGGTGTGAGCGCGCGGTTGAACCGGAAACGGTGAGTGGTGACGCCGAGCATACCGGGAGGTGTGGCGGGGGTGACGAGAACGACCTGGTGCCCAAGAGAGCGTAGCCCGTCGGCCAGACCGACACCCGCGACGTAGGTACCGCTGCCGGCCGCGACACTTTGGGGGGTTGCGGTGATCAACGCGATCCGCATGGTGCGCTGGGTATCAGCTCGGACCGATGAACCGACGTACGAGTCCGCCGAACATCCCGCTGGCGGGTTGCATCGCTGACCGAAGCTCAGCGGCGTACTCTGCGGCTGATGCGTAGCGCTGCTCCGGATCGCGGGCGGCTCCGCGGGCCCGCACGCGGAGCAGGCGCTCAGGCACGCCAATGCGGAGTGTGTCGAGCTCCGGCAGCACGCCGGCCGCACGCCGAGCGAGAATCGAGTCGACCGGATCGCTACCGAACGGGAGGAGTCCTGTCAGCGCGTAGAATGCGACGAGGGTCAAGGAGTAGAGGTCAGTCCGATGGTCGACCTGCTCACCCAGCAGCTGCTCCGGCGCGGCGAAGTCGGGCGTGCCCGACTGAGACGAGGCGCCCTGATAGCCCTCCTTCACCTGCAGAGCGATGGCCAATCCGAAATCCGCGATGTGCACGGCACCCGTGCCGTCCTCGATCAGGAGGTTCTCGGGCTTGAGGTCACGGTGCACCAGGCCCCGCTTGTGAGCGTGCTCGAGCGCCCCCAGAGCGTCGAGGAGGATCGCCACCACACGCTCGAACGGGAGCGGCCCCTCCGCCTGGACGACGCGGGCGAGGTTGCGGCCGCGGATGTACTCCATGGTGTACCAGATCAGGCCTGCCCTGCCACCGATGTCGTAGGTGTTGGCGATGTTGGGGTGCATGACTTGCGCCGCGACCTTGGCCTCGCGCCGGAACCGCTCGACCACGCCGGGGTCGACCGTCAAGTATGGATGCAGCACTTTGAGCGCCGCCTCGCGTTCCAGTGCGAGATCACGCACCCGGTAGACACGGCCAAAGCCGCCCGAGCCCAACTCGCCGAGCAGCTCGTACTCGTCGCCGAGCGCGCGGCGCAGCCGCTTCTCCCAGGCACGCGGATCGTCGAGGTCCGGTCGATGCTCGGGGGCGAGGGGGAGCTGCACGTCGTAGTCGCCGAGATCCTACTCGAGGTCACTGAGCATCTCGACCGCCGTGAGGTAGCGACGTGACGAATCGTGCTGTAGGCCGCGCAGGATGATCCGCTCGAGTGCCGCCGGGCACGCCTCGCGCAGCACGCGCGGGCTCACGAGGTCATGCGTGTCGGGAGCCGGCGGTTGTCCGGTGACGGCGAAGTAGAGGAGGGCTGCCGCGCTGTAAATGTCGCTGCCGGGTTCGCCCGCGCTTCCGTCGCGTACCTCCGGGGCCAGGAACGGCTCCTTGCCGCGGTCGGGATCGGGCGTGGCGACATCGAGCAACACGTTTGCGAAGCGAAAGTCGATGACGTACGGCCGCTCCGTGGCATCGATCATCACCGTCTCGGGCGCGAGCCGCCTGATGACGAGGCGCTGCGTGTGAACGTACTCCAGCACCGAAGCGAGACTCCGCGCGAGTTGCAGAACGCTGGGGATTGGACGGGGCCCACGCATCACCGCGTCCTGCAGGCTCTCGCCTTCGACCCACTTCACGATGCGCCACGCCCAGTCGTCTGCGGTGCCCCCGGCATACACGGTCCGGAGCATAGGATGGTCGAGTGCTGCGAGGAGATCGGTCTCGCGCTCGAACCAGGCGCGTGCCGGATTGGATGGGACAAGCGATATCCGCAGTCCAACCTTGCGCTTGAGCACAGGGTCACGTGCCAGGAAAAGTGCGCGAGTGGGCGAGGCGGCTATCAACTCAAGGAGGTCCAGCGTCGGGGCGAACGTCGCCTGCGCGCGCTGGAACAGCGCGACACGATCGACGTCGGCGTCGACGCGGGCAGCAGGCTCGGTACCGGCCATCGACCAAGAATAATACCGTCCAGCCGCGACGGGGGTACGGCTCTAGCGCGAGCGTGCTTCGCGATCAACCTTGGTGGCATGCGCGCAATCCGTATTCTCCGTCCAGGTGGACCCGACGTGCTCGAGCTCGCCGATGCGCCGGCCCCGACGCCAAACGCCGGGGAGGCGCTCGTGCGCGTCGCGGCAGCCGGTGTGAATCGCGCCGACCTGCTCCAGCGCATGGGGCGGTATCCGCCGCCACCCGGCGTGCCACCTGACATCCCAGGACTCGAGTTTGCCGGCGTCGTCGTGGACGCGGGCGCTGAGGTCACGGGCTGGCAGGCCGGCGATCGCGTAATGGGACTGGCGAGCGGTGCGACCTACGCCGAGTTCGTTGTCGCCCCCGCGGATCACCTGCTGCGGGTGCCGGAGACGTGGTCGATCGAGCGGGCAGCGGCTGTGCCGGAGGCGTACTACACGGCCTACGACGCGTTGGAGCAACTCACGGTCCGAGCCGGGGAGCGTGTCCTCGTGCACGCCGTTGGCAGTAGCGTCGGCGTTGCGCTGATTCACCTTGCAGCCTCCCGAGGAGCATCCACGATCGGTACCTCCCGCTCGGCGTGGAAGCTCGAGCGAGCGAAGGCGCTCGGCGTCGAGGGGAGCGTGCTCGTCGAGGAACGCTTCGAGCCCTCCGACGCACTCAGGGATAGCCTCGATGCGATCTGCGACTTGGTCGGCGGTCAGTACGTCGCGGCGGATGTCGTGTGTGCCAGGTCGGGCGGCAGGATCATCGTCATCGGTCTCACTGCAGGGCGCTCGGCGACGCTGGATCTCGGTCAATTGCTGCGCAAGCGGATCACACTCATCGGGACGGTCCTGCGCAGCCGCACCGACGCCGAGAAGGCAGACCTCACGGCGCGTGTGCGCCGGGACGTGTTACCGCTGTTCGACGACGGTTCGGTGGCTCCTGTGGTCGATCGGATCTTTCCGATGGCGGACGCGGCAGATGCGCACCGCTTCGTCGAGTCGAATGGGAACTTCGGCTCCGTGGTGTTGCGGTGGGTGTGACGGAGCCCCGCGTCTTCCTGGTGCCGCACACGCATTGGGATCGCGAGTGGTACGAGCCCGAGCCGCGGTTCCGGCAACGCCTGACAGCGATGCTCGACCGCCTGCTCGTCAAGTTCGAGGCCGGCGTCTTCCAGGGACCGGTGCTGCTCGATGGACAGACGATCCTTCTCCGCGACTACCTCGCGATGCGACCGGAGGCCGAGTCGCGGATTCGAGACGCGGTCCGCTCGGGCGCACTCCTTATCGGGCCGTGGTTCGTTCTGGCCGACGAGTTGCTGTCCTCCGACGAAGCCCTCGTGCGGAACCTGCTCCTCGGCACCGGCGACGCGGACACGCTTGGCGGGGTGTTCTCTGTCGGGTACAGTCCGGACGCCTTCGGACACCCTGCGGCACTGCCGACGATACTGAATGGCTTCGGAATCACGACGGCGGTGGTGTGGCGCGGTGTGGGCGACGCGCCGGGTGGCGATCTCTTCGAGTGGCGTGCACCCGACGGCTCGCGGGTGCTCGTCCATCACCTCTCACCGGTCGGATACGAGGCAGGAACTGCCCTCCTATCCGGGCCGGGAGGCCCGGCCGAGTGCTGGGAGCGGCTCGCGGCGACGCTGCTGCCCAGAAGCGCCGGGCGGCCACTGCTGGTCCTGGTCGGCGCCGATCACCACGATCCTCCCGAGAGCCTGCCACGCGTCGTGCAGGTCCTCGCTCGGCGGTATCCCGATCGGCACTTCAGCATCTCGTCGCCCACGGAGTACTTCGCCGCGGTGGGCCCGGATCCAGCCGTGGCTAGGATGGCCGGTGAGCTGCGCGAAGGGTACGGCTATACCTGGGTGTTGCAGGGAACGCACGCCGTGCGCGCACCGTTGAAGGCAGCGATCGCCGAAGGCGACCGCTTGTTGTGCCGCTGGGCGGAGCCGCTGGCCACCCTCGCCTGGCATCGAGGAGGGGACGATCGGCGACCGTTGCTGGACGCTGCG
>JBDHDN010000107.1:0-9850 GCA_039591485.1 Gemmatimonadota bacterium | reverse complement strand
CGGGATCACCTGCTCGAGCTCCTCTGGGCCACCCACGACCACAAGGTCGGAGACCACGCACTCCGACAGGCCGTTTGGTACCTGCGCCAGAGGATCGGCAGCGATGCGCTGGTCACCCGAGATGGCGTCGTTCGGCTGACGGCACTGGTACCGGCGGACGTTGCCGCTTTCCTTGCGGCCGTTGCTCAGTCACAGCTCGAGGTCGCCGTCGCCGGATACGGCGGCCCTTTCTTGCCGGATCTCGCCGTGCCCGGCGGCGCGGCCTTCGAGGCGTGGGCGGACAGCGAGCGGACGCGGTTGCGCTCGCTCTTCATCCGCAGCGCGGAGATCGTGATCGCCAGGTGGCTCCACGGAGGCCGCACGCACGATGCACTGGCGCTGGCTCGCCGCGTGAGGGACGAGAATCCGCTGGACGAGGTTGGCTGGCGCATTCTGCTGAACTCGTTGACTGCCACTGGCGATGCCGTGACCGCCCGTGTCGAGGCCGAAGCCCTCGAGGAGCTCCTGCGCGAAGAGCATCGCACGGCGGCGGCCGCAACGCGGGAGGCACTGCAGCGGGCGCGGCAAGTGGAGCAGGTGGAACACGACACCCCGACCGCAGCATCGGGAGCGCTCGTCGCCGAACTTGTGGGGCGGGAGCGGGAGTTCAGCCTGCTCCTGCGGGGATGGGAGCAGGCACGTAGGGGATCGGGAGGGCTGTTCCTGGTCTCGGCGCCTCCGGGACTCGGGAAGACCCGCCTGCTCAAGGACGTCGCGACGAGGATCCGCACTGACGGCGGTTCGGTGGTCTATCTCCGTGCCCACCCCGGCGAGCGAGACGTTCCGGCTGGATTCGCGGGCGATCTCGCGGCGGCCATTGCCAACCTGCCCGGGGCGAGCGGCGTCGCCCCAGCCTGCGCCGGGACTCTCGTCACCTTGAATCCGACGCTGTCGTCCACGTTCCGGCAGACGGTCCGCGAGCGTCCGCCGCCAGACGATCTCGCTCGTCGGCGAACCCTCGCGCTCGCCGATCTTCTCGCCTCGGTGAGCGAAGAGCAGCCGATCGCGCTCCTGATCGACGACGTTCACTGGATGGACGCCGTGTCGAACCAAATCGTCTCGGGTTGCTGCCGCCGGGCACGCGAGCACGGCATCCTGGTCGTCCTCGCGGAGCGGGACGCGTCGGTGGTGGAGATGGGTATCCAGCCGGACCACCGCCTTCGGCTCGCACCGCTCACGACGGAGGACATCAGGCTGTTGGTAGCGAGCCTCGGGACGCTCCCAGCCACTGACTGGGCTTCCGCCGTTCCGGCCCTGCTCCGGCGGGCGAGCGAGGGATCCCCTCTCTTGATCCTGGAGTCCCTTCAACTCGCCCTGGAAAGCGGCGTCCTCGAACGCACAGACCGCGGCTGGAGTTGCCACGATCCGACGGAGCTGGAAGGAGTGCTCCAAAAGGGCACCGCGCTACGGCATCGGATCGAGCAGCTTGACCGGAGCGACTACTGGCTCCTCACGTTGCTCGCCGCCGCGGGAACCCCGCTGACCGCCGACGCACTGGCAGTGCTCACGGGACAGCCGCGAAGCAGCATCGCCGAACGACTCACGAGCCTCGAGCAGCGCGGGTTCTGCGCGGTCACCCCCGATGGCCTGCGGTGCGCGCATGACACGCTGGACGACATGCTGCTGGATGTGGCCTCACCGCACGCGCGGCGGGCCGCGCATCGCCTCCTTGGCTCATACATCGCCGCTCAGGCCGGTAGCGATGCACAGATGCTCGTTAGAGCTGGACGGCACCTGAGACGGAGCGGCGAAGAGCCCGAGTTGCGTCGCGTGTTCCGCCGGCGCCTGCGCCTGGCTCGACGGACGGCCGAGCGCCGTCCGCTCATGGAGCTCGCAGCCGAGCTGCTGGGAACCGAACGCGATTCGGAGCCGACGCGTCGCCTGTACCGGTCGCTGCCGCTGCCCGTCCGGCTCGGACTCGATCGCCCGAGGCGTGCTGTCGGTATCGGACTCGCGGCGCTGCTCGTGGCCGCTGTCACGCTCGGTACCGCGATCGACCGGAACTCCAACCCGCCCGACGCGACGCTTTTCCTATACGGCGACGCCGACGGCGCAGAACCCCTTGCCTTCGCGATCGCAGCGCGGCGCGACGGCTGGTCCGCCAAGGAACCGCTGGCGATCAGAGCCTCCAGACTCGAAACGCTGCGCAGTCCTGAACTGATCCACGGTCCCGTCCACCCGACGCCGGGTGGGGAGCGATGGGCCTACAGCCAGACAGTCTCCGATTCGGGTGGAACGGAGGTCTTTGTCAGGGCGGTCAGAGGCGGCGAGCGGCGGCTCACCTTCGCACCGGGCGACGACCAGCCGTTGGGCTGGTCACCGGACGGCACCCAGCTCCTCGTCTCCACCGGCCGCTGGCACGGCGACGGAGCGCCGGACCTGGCGGCTCTCGATGTGGGAACCGGTATGACCGTCCGGCTCACGCACACCGACCTCGTCGAGCATCGTGCGGCCTGGAGCCTCAACGGCACTCGGATCGCCTATAGCCGCAGTCGAGCCGACGAGAGCGACTGGGAGATGTGCGAGATGGATGCGGATGGGTCGCACCAACGATGCTATGGGATTCCCGGCTACACGCGGGCCGAGCCCCTGGCTTGGGAGGCGCACGGGGAACTCCTCGTGCTCGCCGACAGTGGAGGCGTCTCGTGGCTGATGCATTACAGTCCGGTCGACGGCTCGTACTTCACGGTCCGCCAGACGGTCCCGGAATTCGTGCGCCCATCTGCGGACGGCCGATGGGTGGCGTGCGTCTGCTCGTCGATAGGCGGCGATACACCTCGGTGGATGGTCTATCCTGCGCTCCAGCCGGAGTTGTGGCGTCCGATCGACGTGCCCGAGAGCACCGCGGTCGACCTGCACGCGGTCTGGGTCCCCCACCGGGCGACGGGGAGCTACCTCGATCGCATCAGGGTCGCCGCGCCCGAGTTGGGACCCGCCGTGGGCGCTCCACTCCGTCTCACGGCGCACGGGTTCGACAGCAACGAGGAACCCTTCGACGCCAGTCCCTTGCGCTGGAGCTCCGACGACCCCAGGGTTGCCACCGTGAACGAGCACGGGTGGCTCACGCCGCTTCAGGCCGGGCACGTTACGGTGCGGGTGAGCGCCGGCGGCTGGAGAGAGGACTCGCTCACAATCGAAATCCTGCCACAGGCCCCCTGAGATCCTCTCGTCGCTCCCGCCGCCAGGCTGGCCGGACGACGCATCAGCGGCGCATGCCTTTCCGAACGACCGACGCACACTGAGGCGGTCAATCCACTATCTTGTGGGCCGGCTCGAAGCGACGGCGCGCCGACGGATGCGCTGTCACCCGTGATCCCGACCACCCCTTTCGACGACACGATCCGATGACACGACTTCGCACATTCTCCGTTCTGCTGGCGCTTGGCCTCGCCGCCTGCGGCGACAGCACTGATCCGCTCACCAACGACGACTTCGCACCGGAGCTCGGCGTCGATCTCGATGCCATGACGCAGACAGCGTCCGGACTCTACTACCAGGATCTCGAGGTCGGGGACGGTGCCGAGGCCGTGACCGGCTCCGAAGCCACGGTCCACTACGAGGGGTTTCTGGCCAGCGGGAACAAGTTTGACAGCAGCCGCGATCGCGACGATCCGTTCACGTTCGCCGTCGGCACTGGAACGGTAATCCCTGGCTTCGATGAAGGCGTGAGCGGCATGCGGGCCGGCGGAGTGCGCAAGCTCGTGATTCCGCCCGAGCTGGCGTATGGGGAGAGTGGCGCCGGAACGGTCATTCCACCGAACGCGACGCTCGTCTTCGACATCGAGCTGCTCGAGGTGGCACAATAGCCGAGCAGGAGCCCGTATCGATTGGGAACCTGCTCTCACACGGTCCGACGGATCTGCCCGACGAGCTGGTCGAGGTCCTCGTCCGCCACGGCGCGATGCGCATCGAGCGCATCGTGTCACGCGGGCATCGGTCCCCACAGGATTCTTGGTACGACCAGACCGAACACGAGTGGGTCGTCCTCTTGACCGGGGCGGCCCGCCTCCGGTTCGCAGAGCCTCCGGCCACCGTGGAGCTCGGGCCGGGAGACCACGTCCACATCGCGCCGCACGCGCGCCACCGCGTCGACTGGACGGCTCCGAATCGAGACACGATCTGGCTGGCGGTGTTCTACCGCTGATTCCCCGCCACCGACTCGCGCACTACGACTCGCCGCGCGCCTCCGGCACCCGTCCAGCATAGCGACGGCCGAAGCGGTCGGTCGCCTCGACGGTGATGTCGCGCGCTCCGTCCGGCGCGGGTGCGTAGAAGAGGTGGCTGGTCGGATACGGCTCAACCCACGTCCGCCGAGGGGGGAGCCCGGGACCGGTATGGAGCTGGACGCTCATCGGATCGAGGCCGATCCGGCGGGCCATGGGGCCTCGGCGGTCACCCCCTTCGTACCACACCACCGTCCATTCAGGATCCCAATCCCACACGTTGGCGACGATCTCATCCGGCGCGCCCGGATCGGCGCCTCGCGGGTAGAGCCGCATCTGATGGTCCACCGGATTCCCGGTCGCCTTGTACCGCCACCGCGGCGTCTCGCCGGAAACCTCGAGCACCGTATACCCGCTCGGCGCCCCGTCGCCGCAGATCGGTCCGCTCCACCACGCGCCGCAGACTGTGGCGCTGACCAGCTCGTGCGCACCGTGAGTGAACACGTGCTCATGCTCATGCGTGTGGCCGACCAGGATGTGAGCATGGTACGGCTCGAGCAGCCGGTACAGCGCCTCCCGGTTCGCCACCGAGACACCGAGTTCCGGACGGTTCTCGCCGCGCCGGACGTGTCCCGATCCGAGCGCGGGAATGTGCTGCGCCACCACGACGGTGCGGCCGGGCTCGACCCGCGCGAGGTCGGCAGCCAGCCAGGTGAGCTGGTCAGCATCCAGGTAGCCGATGTAGCCCGCGCCGTGCCAGAGCACGTCGTCGAGCACGACGTAGTGCACGGCCCCCCGATCGAACGAATAGTACCGCGGCCCGAAATGCCTGCTGAACGTCTCCGACGACCCCTCGTCGGTCGGAGCGTCGAAGTCGAGATCGTGATTGCCGACGACCTGGAAGAACGGGATTCCCATCCGCTCCACGCCGCGCTCGTACTCGGGGAACAGCGACAAGTCGTCGTACATGATGTCGCCGCACGAGATCCCGATCACCGAACGCTCGCCCATGTCGGCAACTGTATCCCGGACGTCGGGCACCGTCTGCTCGTGGAACCAGCGCATCTCCTCCGCATCCTGAGTCTGGACATCGGCGAGCAACAAGACGGCGTGCCGCTCATCACCGTCCGGTAGCCGCTCGAGCTCGAACGACGCTTCCATGGTTCCAAGCGCGTTGGCCCGCACCGGGCGATAGAACCGTGCGGTGCCGGTGGGATTGCGGGGGATCGCGTGTCCGGCGGGTACGCTCAGTCGCACGAAATCTCGGTCGACCGTCGTGACCAGCTCGTAGGTGCCGTCCGCCCCGGTCTCCACCACGCTGAGCCCGTCACTGACGGCCACGCGCGCGAGCCCGCGGCCTGAGGCCGTCACCCGTCCCTGCACGCGGACGGGCGAACCGATGCGACGCTCGTGCCGCGCGGGCCGATACGGATCGCGCAGCAGGGTTGGAAGCACGAGACCGGCGGTCGAGGCCCCGGCAAGCTCAAGGAAGGCGCGGCGGGTGAGTCCAGTTGGCGTCATGGCAGGTACCGGATGGGGGCAATTGCGGGGAACATTCGCAGCCGGTGTCACGATCGCGCAACCTCTCGGGACCGGCACCGCCCGAGCCGGGCCCCTGCGCACTGGTGACAAATCGGCGGAGGGCTAGATTGCGGCACCATGACGCTCGTGCGTTCCCTCGGCAACCTTGGCACCATCCTCGGCGTGGGCCTCGCGCTGGGCTGCTCGACTCCTCCATCGGCCTCCTGGTGGAAGGGCAACCTGCACACCCACTCGCTGTGGAGCGACGGCGACGACTTTCCGGAGATGGTCGTCGCGTGGTACCGGGACCACGGCTACCACTTCCTCGCTCTGTCCGACCACAACCTGCTCGCCGAAGGCGAGCGCTGGATTGACGCGGACCGCGCAGGCCGGGAGGTCCTCGCCCGGTACCGCGCGCGGTTCGATCCCGGCTGGGCAGGCGTCCGGGGCTCTGGAGACTCGCTGGAGATACGGCTCAAGACCCTCGAGGAGTTCCGCCCGCTGTTCGAGGAGCCCGGGAGGTTCTTGCTGCTCAAGAGCGAGGAGATCACGGACCGGTTCGAGACCACCCCCGTGCATCTCAACGCGACCAACCTCGTCTCCGTCGTCGCACCCCGAGGCGGGACGAGCGTGCTCGACGTGCTGCAGAACAACGTCGACGCCGTGCTAGCCCAGCGCCGCGAGACCGGAATGCCGATGTTCCCGCACGTCAACCACCCGAACTACGGCTGGGCGGTGACGGCGGAGGATCTGATTGCCCTCGACGGGGAGCGGTTCTTCGAGGTCTACAACGGGCATCCGCTCGTCAACAACCGCGGGGACGCTACCCATCCCGACACGGACCGGCTGTGGGACATCGTGCTCGCCGAGCGTTTGGCGCGCCGCGCTCCCGTGATGTACGGCATCGCCGTGGACGATGCGCACCAGTATCAGCGGGACGGACGCGGTCAGGCCAATCCGGGACGTGGCTGGATCGTCGTACGAGCGGAAACGCTCAGCCCTGGCGCGATCGTCGCCGCGATGGAGGCCGGTGACTTCTACGCGAGCACCGGCGTCGTCCTCGATGACGTGCTGGTTGAGGACGGTCGGATGTCCCTCACCATCGCAGCCGACCGCGACGTCACCTACCGCACGCAGTTCATCGGCACCCGTCGCGGCTACGACGCTCCGGTGCAAACTGCATCCACGGATCCGACAGCACCTCTCAGGTTCCACTACGGGGATGAGATCGGTGCCGTCCTCTCCGAGGTGGAAGGGACGAGACCCCACTACACGTTCCGCGGGGACGAACTGTACGTGCGAGCAAAGGTCGTCTCGTCGCGGCCGAAGGCCAACCCGAACGCACCCGGGGAGGTCGAGGTGGCCTGGACGCAGCCGGTCGTGGTGGGGGGCCTCTGATTCCCTTCCGTTCCCGGCGCATCGCGGCCACGGCAGCGCTGCTCGCGACGGCAACCGGTTCACCGGCCGCAACGCAGCCCCCCCCGGGGAACACGGTGTCGTCATCAAGTGCTCCGAGCGTCTATCTCGTCACGATCGGTCCCGGGGATCCTGTGTGGACCCGGTTTGGACACAGCGCCTTGGTAATCGCCGGCGACGGGACTGACAGCGGCATCGCCTACAACTATGGGATGTTCAGCTTTCAGCAGGAGCACTTCGTACTGCGGTTCCTTCAGGGACGCATGATGTACTGGATGCATGGATTTCCGGCCGATGCACATCTTCGCGAACACAGGGCGCAAGACCGGACGATCTGGATCCAGGAATTGGCGCTCACACCGTCGCAGCGCGATTCCCTCGCCCGGTTCCTCGCATGGAACGACCGGGACGAGAACCGCTACTATCGCTACGATTACTACCTCGACAACTGTGCCACTCGCATCCGCGACGCCCTCGACCTCGTCCTCGGCGGCCGGATCCAGGCACAGACCGACACGCCGTCCAGCGACGCCCCCACGTACCGCTTCCACACGCGCCGCTCCTTCGCCGGAGCGCCGCTCGTGTACGCCGGCACCCTACTCGCGCTCGGACAGCCCGGCGATCGCCGGACGACGGCGTGGGAGGAGATGTGGCTGCCCGAGGCTATGCAGCGGCACTTGCGATCGGTGACGGTCACGAGCGCCGATGGAATGCCTCGGCCGCTCGTCCGATCGGAACGTGTTCTCTTCGAGGGAGCGTATCGCGTGCCGGACCAGCCACCCCGTGGCTGGACCGCCGGCGCGCTCGCAGTCGCACTGCTACTCAGCCTCGTCGCGATCGCGGCCGTGAGACGGTGGGATCGATCCGGGACCGCACGGCTGCTGGCCTTCGGCATTGCCTGGCTGTGGGCAGGCCTGGCAGGAGTGCTCGGCTCGGTCGCCCTTGCGCTATGGACGCTCACCGATCATTGGGCCACGGCTTGGAACGAGAACCTGCTTCAGTTCAGTCCGGCGGCACTGCTGCTCGCCGTCATGCTTCCCTTCGCGTTCCTCGGCGGGCAGCGCTGGCATCGGGCGGTCCGGATCGTCGCGTTGGCGATTGCGACGGGATCCGTGCTCGGTGCACTCCTGCAAGTGCTGCCGTGGGTCTCCCAGGTCAACGGGCCGATCGTCGCGGCCGGCCTGCCGCTCAATCTGGCACTGGCCGCATTCGCTATCCGCCTCGAGGCAGCCGGCCCCGGCAGTCGACATCACCCTTCAGGTGGGACCCACGCCGGACCGTGAGCTTGGGAGCCGGTTCAGCCATGCCGCATACCCCATGCTGGCCGCCAACGTGAGCGGCACAGGAGCCGGCCGCCCCAGCAAGACGTATGTCACCGAAGCGTCGAGCGCCTCCTCGAGCCGCTGAGGGTCTCCATACGTCTCCAATCCAAGCGTCCACGCCTCGAACGGGTTCGTGTCACCAGCGAGCACCCGGCTCAGCTCAACGTGGCAGCCGAGCCCGGCGGCGGTATAGGATTCGAGCTCCACCGGGGGTGCGGAATCGAGCGAGAAGAACCGCAGATGACGCTCCTTCCGGACTCCCAGCCACTCCCTCCCGCTCGCTGAGGCAGTTGCCATCCCGGCAGTGACCAGCGGGTCGTCGGACGACCACTTCACCCAACGCTCCCGCACCCCCTCGATCTCTGCCCCGTACGACACGGCTACACCGTCACCAACTCGCGCCTTTACGTCCAGGCTCCTGCCTCGGCGAACCTTGACGCCTGTAGCCTCGCACCCGGGAAGCATCAAGTACCGATCCTCCCGCGTGTCGGGATTGCGCGGCGAGATGCCAAGCCAGAACCACTCGACCACCTCTCTCGGGAGGCCGCCGCGGACGAACCAGCGAACTTCGGCCGTATGTAACATCGTGACAGGCTCGCGATCAGCAGTCTATCGTGCGTCGGCGCGGCGGACCGGAGCACGCCGCCCCGCGCCGGCTGCGGCGCTCACCGCGGCTCGGTCGACTGGAACGCGATGCCGGCGAGGGCCCGGTCGAGCAACTCGGCCCGCAGAGCGATTCATCGCGAGCGATCCTCACGGAGCTCCTCGAGTGTGGACCCGTAGTTTGCGAGATGCTCCACATAGATGACCATCACCTCGTTATGCGCCCCGTCGTCCCAGATCCACACCAGACGCACCCGCCCAAGATCGCTGGGCAGTCGGCATCCCGCGACCTCGAGCAGCTGGCGCGCCCGATCGCCATCCGAGCCCGGTGCGCCGGAGAATCCCGCGGGAGGGTAGTAGCGCAAGTTGACGGATAGCATACGGCCGTCCGCGACGATGCTCGAGTCCGCAGAGTAGTCATAGCTGCGCAGGCCGTCGCGGTATCTTTCGAATTGTACCCAGTACAGCCGGCTCACCACCGAGTCTGCCGCTTCGACGAAGAGATACTGCTCCGCATCGGCCACCATGTTGATGACAAACCGCTGTGACCCCACATACGCCAGCGTCGAGTCCAGGACGACCTGCACAGCCGGCGACCGGACGGACGTCACGACGGTGCCCGCCACCGATCGCTGCGCGGCCACGTCCCCATCAACCACCAGCGTGAGCAGTGCGGCTGTGATCGGCCGGGACATACGCGGGGCGCTAGTTTTCGTCCCAGCTCTTCCGGTGGCAGGCGTTCGCGCTCGGAGGGGCACACCGTACACCCGTCGGCCGGTAGCGGAC
>JBDHDN010000106.1:0-9916 GCA_039591485.1 Gemmatimonadota bacterium | reverse complement strand
GCGAAAGCGAAGCTCGTCGGACTTCTTCCCGATGCGCTCTAGGCGTTTCTCGAAGAACGTCGACAGCTCGGTCGCGCTCAGGTTGAGGACGATGCTGACGACCAACCCGAGCAGCGTGGTGATGAGCGCGATCCCCATCCCCCGCAGGATGACGTCCTTGTCCGAGGATCCCTGGAAGAAGACCTCGAACATCCCCCACACGGTTCCCATGAGCCCGAGCGCGCCCGCGGTATCCGAGAGGAACTCCATGCGACGGCGGAAGACGCCGAACTGGTCCTGTTGTGATGCGACGAAGTTGGTAATCTCGTCGTGCAGCATCCCCTCGCTCGGGCGCGTTTGGAATACGTTCACCATAGTGGACTGCAGCACCGCGAGCATGCTGTCCCGCTGCCGCGCCACCAGCGCCGTGACGTCCTTCAGTGACGCCGAGCGAAGATCCGCACCCATGAGTTCCCGGGACTGCGCGCGGTCCTTCAGCAGCTCGTATAGCTTGCTGATCGCCAGCGCCAGCCCCACGCCGAACACCGCGAATATCGGCCAACGGAGCGGCCCGGCCTGTTCGACCAGATTCCAGAAGTCTCCGAGGGCGGATGACCCGGCGGCCACCGATGCCGCGTCGGTCGCATCCTGAACGACGGCCAGCGCCATCTCGAATCGCACAACCATCGGTCGCAACCCTTCCCTGAGCGTCTGTCAACGTGCGAATGCACTACGGCAAGCCACCGGCTCGGGTCTGCGCATCGGCAGCCCCGGGCCGCGCTGATCATCGGCCGGATTCGCCGGGGTCAACCTTCCAGCGTCCGGTGCACAGATGATGCCGCGCTCCTCATGGAGCCGGTCGGGAAGCGTTCAAGAACACCGGGAAGCCAGGAACTATATCCCTGGTATACAGTTACGCAGCCGGGCGGCGGCCGTGGACTCGGTTCACCACCGGATAGCGACGAGCCAGTCATCCCCGGAAGCGGACCGAGAATCGCCAGGTCTTCGCTGGAATCCGCAGGGAGGCCCACGCGCAACTGACGCTCGTGAGAGAACAGGCGAGCGACTTGTCCCCCAGTCCTCTCTCTCGCACCCGTCGCCACCTCCAGTCGAGGGGAGACAGGCCGTAACTCATGGTGACGCATGCCTTTATCCTGGGTAGCGACGGAGGAGGGACCGCTGCGGAGCAGACTGGGGCCGCGACGACAGCAGCTAAGGAAGCGGTCTCACGCGCGTATGGCCCTGGCGAGTGCGCTCGGACGACGCGAAGTATGAGCTCGCCCTTGCCGCGATTTGGATCAATCGCCCCAGGGAGGGAATCCGCCTGTTTCGGGAATTCGATCCCGATCGTGGGCTCGCGAAGCGCGCGGCATACTGGCGGCGCGTCTCGGCAACCGCGATGAAGCCCGGCGCATCAGTGACGAGCTCCGGCTGTGTGATCGCGAGCGCTGTTCGGGGCACAACTACACCGGAGGACCGACGTGGCGACGTGCGCGGATCGCGGCGGCACTCGGAGACCGGGACGGGGCCGTCCGGCTGTTGCGGCAGGTACTCGGGGTCAGCTTTCCCTACGACCACTGGGTTACCGAGCAATTCCTCGAGGACGAGCCCCTGCGCGACTACCCACCGTTCCAGGAGTTGATCAGACCGAAAGAGTAGTCGCCGACAAAGGTGGCTCTCCACCCCGAGCGTGACCCGGCGCTCGGGGCTTTCGCGTCCGCGGACGTGCCCAAGGGCAATCGATTCGAGCGTCGCTTGCGACTCGAGCGTCGTTCACGACGTGTCGCGGGGTTCGGCGGCTCAAGCCGCCGCTCGGCGCCTCCGGCGACATGCCCTAAAGGGCAACTGGCTGGAGCGTCGTTCACGACGCGCCTGGCAGCGCCGAGCCGACGCTTCAGCGTCGGAACCTCCAGGCAGTTCATCGACTTGTGGCAGGACGCTGATCCCGAGCTGCAGCCGCAGGTGGAGGAGGCACGAGCGGCGTTGGCGCGATTGACGGCAGAGCCAAGCCGCTGAGGCACGACGGATATGCCCCGTGTCTCGGCGTGCCGCCCTCACCCCCTCCTTGCCAGACCCAGCCCTGGTGCGCTGCCCAGCTTCTCCAGTCGACGGTTGAGCTGGGCAGCGCCCCGGCCTCAGTGGATGTCGCCGCGGATCTCCCCGCCGAGGAAGTCACCCGGACCAGTGTTGGGTGGGTCCACGAAATCGTTGGTGTGGACGTTCACGTAGGCGCGACCGTCGGCGATCGCGGCGCGGAGGTCGTCGAACGAGATCGAGATGCCCGCATCGCCTTCGGCAACGGTGCCTTCGGCCACGACACCGTTCGACGTGCCATCGATCGCTGCACTCGGGGGCGGCGGTGCGACCGGCAGCAGCCACACCTTCGGCGGACCATTACCGCCGGGCTCTGCGGCCACGTGGATGTGGGCCATCCACAGGTTCTCGAGATTGGCGACGATCAGCTTGTAGTTCAGTTCGGATCCGTCCTTGCTGAACTTGAAGATCGCCTGGCCTTGCGCACGGGTCTCGACGCCGGCCGCTTCGCCGTTCAGGTGGGCGCGAAGGGACCCGGTGTTGACGACTTTGAAGCTCGGGCCCTGTAATGCGACCTCGCTCGCCGTGGGAGCGGGAGTGTCCGTGCAACCAACTGCCGCAGCGGTGAGAGAGAGGCCGACGAGCGTGCTGAGGGGAGTCCTCCGCATTTTCACCTCCTGGAAGAGCTGTATCGGAACGCGAGTAGGAGTATGTGGCTCCAGCGAAGGGCATCGTTCACGGTCGTCGAGCCGGTGCCCTCAGCCGCATACAGACTGCGAAGGGCAACGGCCGTGCCGGACGCCGAGGCTGCAGGTAACCGTTAGTGAAGGAAGGGATTAGCACGACGTGACGCCGCAGCACCTGAGGTCGCTATCGCACCACAATGGTGCATTTCCGGGTGCAGATAGCTCAAGACCGGTGCGTGCCGGCCGCTCGCACGGGGCTCGCCGGACACTCGGCGATCCGCCAACGCTGATGCCCTACGCCGGTTCCGACGGGGCCGCAGCAAGCTGCGGCCCGCTCGCCTGCGGATTCCAGAACAGGTATCCGATCAACAGGCCCAACACGAAGTTCGACCAACCGATCTCGATCATCGGCTCGGGACCGAAACGAGACACTCCGTCCGGGGAGGTGGTCATCGGCTGAGTCAGAGCCCGAGGGTCGTGCCCACGGCGAGGCTGCTACTCGACTGAGAATCTGCTGACGAACTCGTGGCTCGTGCAACCACTGACACCATGCTGGAAGCCACGATCGACGGCTGCCCTCCGCTGTTCCACCGTGCCATGTTCGGCCGGCGAGAACCACTTCCACTCCTGGATGCCGTCTCCAAGCATGCGTGCTACCGCTCTGTCCGCGTCGGCGATCTCGAGGAAGCCCGTACCTGCCACACGTGCCAGCCACACCCCGGCAAAGCAGTCGGCCAAGAGTGCCGCTTGCAGGTCCGCAATGCTCGGCGGCCGCAGGCCGAGCTGGAGCCCCACGTGGAGCCCGATCTCGTGGCCGAACACGAATGCAGGGCCGGCATCACCGTACGCAAGGAGAAGAAGGTTGGTCACCATGTTGTCGTCATAATACACGCTGGTATCGAGCGCACAGTACGACGCATCGTACATGGACAAAGCACCGCATGGGGTACTGATCGGCTGAGTGTATGCCCGAAACCGCTCGATGGACACGTATGTGCGCTCGGCAGTCAAGAACCACTCCGCCCACATCATCTCCATATCCCGCTGGATCAGATCGTAGTAGTGGCTCGGGATGTCGGGGCACCCGTCCCCGTCGAAGAAGTTGTTGAAGTTCTCTGGCTCGAAGGGACAGTGATCGATGGTAGGCAGGATGCCATCGCCATCGGGATCGAGGTCGAGTGGAGGTGTGTGTGGCTCGACGCCACTGTCCGCCCCACAGGCACCGCAAAGGCCCACCAGCGCGATCGTCGTGACGGCCGCCCACCCTTTCACCGTTCCTCCTGTCATCGTACCGGCGCCCGCTCAGCCCACGCCGCTGCACCAACGACGAGCACACAACGCCTTAAAGGCGCCCAGCGCCGCCTGCAGGCGTGACTCGGACTCACTGTGTGATGCGCGGGCAAGCATCTCACCCCGAGCATGAAGAGGTCCTGAATCGCGGCTGAACCCCCTCTCCAATGGTGGGGTTCGGATCGGTGGCCATCGCTGGACCGCGCGCCATTGGGCCCTTCCTGGGTGCCCTCGAGGGCATCCCCTCTGGCGCCACGCGTTCGGCTCGGCTGGAGCGGTGTACGGACGCTCGAGCGGGCACGAGTGCGCTTGCCGCCGCGCGACCGGCGCGACACCTTGGGACCATGACCACCGACCATGCAGCGAAGTGGTGGAGTGCAAGCAGGAACCGGAGAGAGCGGGGGAGGTGAGGCGTGCGACTCCGCCGACGGTGGTTGCTGTGGCTTGCGGCATTCGTCCTCGCGGTGCCGACGGGGATCTCGGCGCAAGGCGGAGTCGGTGGGGGGATCGGGGAGAACGGCCGCATCGAGGGCAGGTACAAGATCGTCCCCATTCCCTACGCCAACTACAACCGCTCGATCGGAGCGACGTTCGGCGCGCTGCCCCTAGTGATGTTCAACCCGGTGAGCAGGGATACCGTCTCTCCGTCCTCCTTGGGCGGGGCGCTCGCCATGTACTCGACCAATAAGACGTGGTTCGTGGTCGGGTTCGCCCGGGTGCACCTCGCAGAGGACGATTGGCGTCTCACCGCGGCAGGAGGGGCCGGGTCGGTCAACTTCCAGTTCTATTTGGACAACCCGATCAACGTCTGGGTGCCGTACAACACCCGCGCCGGTTTCGCGTTTGCGCAGGTCGAGCGCCGGATCCTCGGACGGCTCTACGGCGGAGCCAGCTACATCTACACCCGCTTCCGCAATACGTCCGAGGTGGCTCCCGACACCACCGTCACCACGACCTTGAACGGGTTTGGCCTGTCGGCGTCGATGGACACGCGGCCCAACATCTACTATCCGAGGTCGGGCTTCTTCACCAACGTCAAGTACTTCGGCTACCCCGAGGCGTTCGGCAACGATGTGTCATCCAACACCGTGGATCTCGACTACAATCAGTATTGGTCGTTGCGAGACGAGACGGATGTGATTGCCGCGCGGGCATTTGTCGGGCTCGGGATCGGTGACCTGGGCTTCAACCAGCAGTACATCGTCGGTCGCCGGAGTGACCTCCGCGGCTACACCCAAGGTGCTCACCGTGGCGACTATCTCGTGGCCGCGCAGGCGGAGTATCGGTGGAACGTCTGGCGCCGGCTGGGGTTCGTCGGCTTTGTCGGCGTCGCAACCGTGTTCGAGTCGATCAATGAGGCTGACGACGGCAAGCTGTTCCCGGGCGGTGGCGCCGGCGTTCGAGTCACGGCCTTCACGGACAACCACATGAACGTCGGGCTCGACGCCGCCGTGGGTGACGGCGATTGGGGCATCTACTTCCGGATCGGAGAGGCCTTCTGAGGTAGTGACCGGGCAACGGCGCCTGCGACAAAGCTATTTCGAAGCTTCGCTTCGTCATTCCGATGCTTCAATGCTCGTTGCGAAGCTTCAAATCGTCACTTCGAAGCGTCGGCGGCACGGAGGACGAGGTCACCGGCATCCATCGGCTGCTCGAGTCCATCGCGCCGGCCGGGTGCGAGGTGCTGGCAGCCCGGGCGCGGCGCGACCCTTTGGCTCGAGTCTTGCCTTTTGCCTATTATTGTATTGGGCATTCATTCCCGCAGGTGAAAGGCTTTGAGCGTGTACCGGAACATCCGCACCCCTCTGCTCCTCGTGCTGGCTATCGCCGCGTGTGAACCCTCTCCCACCCAAGTCCCGGCAGACGCGCTGAGCCCCGAGCTCTCGCGAGGCTCCGCGAGTTCGGCGCGCGAGGTCGGGTGGATGCAGATCGTGGACGACGCGGGCTGGGAGGCGCGCGCCGGGCTCCAGGCCGTGCGGATCGGCGGCGCGTTCTACGTGATGGGCGGGCGATCTCCACGGGCTCCGGCGGGTCCGGTCGTCATTCCTGGCGACAGCGACATCTGGGGTGACGTGTGGCGGAGCCGCGACCGCGGTCGCACCTGGGTTGAGGTGAACGACGGGACAGCGAGCGATCACTGGCCGGCACGAGCGTATTTCCAGGCGGTCTCAAAACGGGGACGGATGTACGTGCTTGGCGGACAGGACTTTCAGCTCATCCCGAATCCGACGCCCGGCTGCGAGCCCCCGGCGTGTCCGCCTTTCATCTCGACCTCACGCTTCTTCAACGACGTGTGGTCGAGCCGTGACGGGAGCAGCTGGGAGCGCCTCACGGAATCGGCCGGGTGGGCGCCGCGCGCCGGGCTGACGAGCATCGTGTTTCGAGACGAGATCTACGTCTTCGGCGGGTCGTTCAACGACGACCCGGCCGTCATCGGCGGCCCGCCGCTCCGGGTGTACTTCAACGACGTGTGGAAGTCGAGAGACGGACAGAGCTGGGAGCTTCTGACGGACGATGCCCCGTGGTCACCCCGGGCCGGGGCAGCCGCGGTCGTGAAGGACGGCTACATCTACCTGCTGGGAGGAGAGGAGGGCTTTCTCTGCCAGCCGGTGGGCTTCTGCAACCCACCGTACTTCAACGACGTGTGGCGCACCTCCGACGGGGTGACGTGGGAACAGGTGACCGCTGCCGCGGGCTGGGCGGCGAGACCCGGGCACCAGGCGGAAGTGATCGGCGGCCGGATTTACGTGTTCGGCGGGTTCGGGCAGAGCCTGGACCCGACGGACCCGTTCGGCGCGGCGAACCCCATGGACATGTGGAGCAGCGTCGACGGGGCTGACTGGAGCCTGGTTCCCGACACGCCTTGGCTCGCCATGGGTCCGGAGGACATCAAGTACGACTTCGCCGCGCTGGCCGCGCACGGGATGATCTACACCTTCGGCGGCGACCGGGAGACGTTCGACTTCTTCGACCTGACGAACTACCTGAACGTCGACAACGACGTCTGGCGCTACCGGCCTGTCGGCGAGGAGTGAGGGTTTTTTCTACCCGCCGGGCTGGGTGATCCCGCCCGAGGTGTGGGACCTGCGGCCGCTCCGCGGCCTCGGTCTGCTGCGCAACGAGTCCCTCCTCCGCTATTAGAATGCAGCGTGCAGCGTGCCGCGTCCGTAGGACCTGCACACTGCACGCCGTGCTTCCTGCCCTCTAGTTCTGCATTCTGTATTCGCCGAGAACGATGTCTCCCTTTCGATCCAACCCGTTCTCCTCTCCGAGGGATGGATGCTCTTCCACGATCCGATCTCGCGCGCGAAGCAGGAGGTCGTATTCAAGGGCACCGAGATCTCCGTGGAGTTCGCCGTCAAGCACGGGGTGAGAGGGCTGCTGGTTCCTCCGTATCGATGCTCTCCTGACGGACACAAGCGGGATATCAGGGGAAAGGCAGTGATCGGGATCGACCGCGCGAGTCCCTCGCCGCTACTGACTGCAGAGTGGCGAGGGCAGCTTGGCGATTCGGGGCGCTCCTCCGATCGCCGACAGAGCGTGGTGGGCGTCGCCGTTCCTGTGAGCGGCTTTGCTGGCCGGTCGCTGGCCGGGCCCAAACTTGCCCCGAGTGGATTCCCCACCCGGACGCTACGTCGCGGACGACTGCGAGGTCCAGAGGAAGCGCATCGCTGCGCTCCTTGAAGTTCGCTACTATCGCGTCGGCCAGCCGACCGCCTCCGGCAGCACGACGCCGACATCGTCGGCGTACGACTCCCACGCCGCCACGAGTCGCTGCAGGATGTCCGGATGCCGGTCGGCGAGGTCCTGGACCTCTCCGGGGTCGATCGCGAGGTCGAACAGCTCCCAGTCGCTCACGCCGAAGGGAGCCGAGATCCAGGTCGCCTTCCACTGTCCCATGCGAAGGGCCCGCCACCCGAGGAACTCCCATCCAACAGGCTCATCGTCGCCGCGCACGGCGTCGCTCTGCCCGGCGAGGAGTGGGACCAGTGACCGGCCCCGCACAGGGAGCACCTCCCTGCCGCCGTAGCTGGGGGGATACTCGGCGCCGGCGATGGCAAGGAAGGTGGGGGCGATGTCCATCACGTGCGTGAACGCGGTAACGATCTCGTTGCGACCCGACACGCCGGGACCTGCGACGATCAGCGGCGAACGGATGCCTCCTTCCGCGATGAATCCTTTGAAGAGCCTGAACGGCGTCGAACTTGCTTGCGCCCAGCCTGGACCCTCAGCGATCCGAGAGAATGGCCGTCCCCAGTTCTCGAGTCGATTGTCGGAATTCCGCTCGACCCACCCCTCGTCGGTGCCCGGGTACTGGTGCATCTCGGCGCCGTTGGCACCGTTGTCCGAGAAGAAGATCACCAAGGTGTTCTCGTACCGGTCGGTGTCCCGGAGATGGCGCACGACCCGGCCGACATGGAAATCGACGTTCTCGACCATGGCGGCATAGATCTCCATCCGTCGCGATTCCTTCCGTTGCTGCTCGGGGGTGAGATCGGCCCATGCAGGGACCATTGCGAGCCGGGGTGTGAGCCGAGTCCCGTCGGGTACCAGACCCAGCTCGGTCTGACGTGCGAGGCGCTCGTGCCGAAGCGCATCGTACCCCATGTCGTATGCGCCGGCGTACCTGTCGAGCCATTCCTCCGGCACCTGCAGAGGATCATGCACCGCCGTAAACGACAGATAGGCAAAGAAAGGAGAGTCGTCGTCCTGTCCATCGATGTACTCGATGATCTTGTCCGCGTAGAACTCGGTCGAGTAGAACCCCCGGGGCACGTGTACGCGAACGCCATCTTCCCGATACGTCGGCGTGTAGTCCGCATACATCATCCACTCGTCGTCGAAGTGGCTTGCGCCACCCTGAAGCATCGTATAGGACCGTTCGAACCCTCGCCGAGAGGGATCGTGCTCGGGCTCTTCCCCGAGATGCCACTTGCCGGCCATGTACGTGTGGTAGCCCGAGTCATGCAACAGGGAGGCAACTGAGACCACGCGGTCATTCAGGTATCCCTCATAACCAGGCTGGCCCACTTGGTTCGGGAGCAGAGCCTCGACCATGTTGCCCAGGCCCGCCACGTGGTGGTCGTTGCCTGACATCAGCATGGACCGCGTCGGCGAGCAACTCTGACCGACGTAAAACTCCGTGAATCGAACACCGGACGCCGCGAGACCATCGATGTGGGGAGTCCGAATCTCGCCACCGAAGGAACCCAGGTCGGAAAAGCCCATGTCGTCAACCACGACGAGCAGGATGTTTGGTCGGTCCGATGTCGGCTGACCGGCGCAGGGATGTCCCACACCGAGCAGGATCGAGAGCCCCACGAACCATGGTGAGGAGTTCGCCTTCGCGACTGCCATCATATCAACCTCCGTGGTCGCTTTCCGTCGTCCTGGCGGCCGATCGGCTCGTCGTGATGTGGAGAGGAGTGCTTCGCAATATGTGTATGGAGGAGGTTCGGCACCACCGTGCCAAACCTGCGTTGTGCAAGTGGTGACGTCGGACGATGGAGGGACGTCAGCGACGCCCGGATACTTCAAGAAGCGACAAGGTGTCGTGACTCCTGTGGTCCCGGGCCGCCATGGGCTCACGCCCTGATCCCCACTGACGAACGGTCAGCGCATGACCTGTGAGCGCATCGCTCGACAGCAAGGGCGGGGCAAGAGCCGGGACGGGTCGCTCGGCCGGACGCTACGGGGTGTGGGACGGCGCGATGTTCTTGTTCACGTGGAAGAAGTTCTCAGGGTCCCACTTCTTCTTCAGTTCCACGAGTCTGTCGTAATGGTCGCCGTACGCATCGCGTTGGACGCGGTCGCCGATCTCCTCCTCCGTCAGGAAGTTGACGTAGGTCCCGCCGGTGGAGTACCGCCGCATGTCCGTCCAGGCCGCACGCGCCCACGCCACGTTGGCCTCGTCGTCCTGCGCCGAC
>JBDHDN010000105.1:0-10043 GCA_039591485.1 Gemmatimonadota bacterium | reverse complement strand
TGCCTCTCTGGACCGCTCGGAGTTCGGAAGTGTTCTTCCTGAACGCCGATACCATGATGGTGTCGGTGATCTCGAGCACCGGGGAGCTCGACTGGAGTACTCCGCGAAGACTCTTCCAGCTGGAAGATCTCGGTGATCTCTTGCACGGCTTTGGTGTGACGGCCGATGGACGGCGGATCCTCGTCCCCACCGGGAATCCTGATGCCGTCGCAACGGAGATCCATGTCGTGCTGAATTGGTTCGAAGAACTGAAGGCGGAGGGTAAGGCGGCAGGACGGTGAGCATGCTACGCCCGTCACACGTTGCCCGTTGTACGTTACACGTCCCTTGCACCTTGCACCCGAATGGCTGAACTCACTGATCGACTGAAGGCGGCGTTGGCCGATCGCTACGGAGTCGAGCGCGAGCTCGGGGCGGGCGGTATGGCAACGGTGTACCTCGCGGCGGACCTCAAGCACGATCGCAAGGTCGCGCTCAAGGTGCTGAAGCCGGAGCTGGCGGCGGTGCTTGGGGCCGAGCGGTTCGTACAGGAGATCAAGACGACGGCGAGCCTGCAGCACCCGCACATCCTGCCGTTGTTCGATTCGGGCGAGGCGGCCGGGTTCCTCTATTATGTCATGCCGTACATCCAGGGCGAGACGCTGCGCGAGCGCCTCGATCGTGAGACGCAGCTCAGTGTCGAGGAAGCGGTGCGGATCGGGACGGAGGTGGCCGAGGCGCTCGACCACGCGCATCGGCAGGGTGTGATCCACCGGGACATCAAGCCGGAGAACATCCTGCTCCAGGATGGCCGGGCGATGGTAGCGGACTTCGGCATCGCGCTGGCGGTGAGTGCGGCGGCGGGGGGTCGCATGACGGAGACGGGGCTGAGCCTCGGGACGCCGCACTACATGAGCCCGGAGCAGGCCACGGCGGACAAGGACATCACGGCTCGGAGCGACGTGTACTCGCTGGCCAGTGTTCTGTACGAAATGCTTGCCGGCGAGCCACCGCACATGGGGAACTCGGCGCAGCAGATCATCATGAAGATCATCGCCGAGGACGCCAAGCCGGTCACCGAGTTGCGACGGACCGTCCCGGTCAACGTGGCCGCCGCGGTTGCCAGGGCGCTGGAAAAGCTGCCGGCCGACCGATTCGCGTCGGCGGCCGACTTCGTGTCCGCGCTGCAGAACCCCGGCTTCACATCGACGGCGGCCGGTGCAGCGGCTCGGACCGCTGTACCGCGGGCCGGCCGTTCCTCCCTCACGATCGGCCTCGGTGTCGCACTCGTCGCGGCCCTCGCGTTCGCCGCCACCCAATGGAGCGCTGCCCACCGCGATACGAGTCCTGCGGTCGTCCGGTTCACCGTGGACGTCGGTTCCTCGATGCTCCTCGGCAACTCCGCAACGGGGACCAACATGACTGTCTCGCCCGACGGGCGGACGATTGCCTATGCGTTCGTCGATAGGACGGGCACGTCCCGGATCTACGTCCGGCAGTTGGATGAGATTGCGCCACGACCACTCGCGCAGACCGAGGGAGCACAGCAGCCGACCTTCTCGCCCGACGGACGCTTCCTGGCCTACCTCATCCGCGACATGGTCTGGCGGGTGCCGGTGAGCGGCGGAACGCCGGTAATGGTCGGCTCGACCGCCGCAGCCCCGGTGGGGCTGACCTGGAGTCCGGCCGGACTGATTCTCGCCGGGACGGCAAGTGGGCTCGTCGCGCTGCCGGCCAACGGTGGCACCGCGCGTATCCTCGCCGCCCCCGATTCGGCCGCCGGCGAGCTGTTCTTCAACCAGCCGCTCGCCCTGTCCGACGGGGAGACCGTGTTGGTCGCGATCCAGCCGACGGGTGGACTCACGGGCACGCGGCTGGCGTCCATCTCGCTCGGCTCCGGCGAGGTGACGCGGTACGACCTCAGCGCGCTCGACCCGCTCGGTTACGTGGACGGCACGCTGGTGTACGTGGTCCCGTCAGGCGCGCTGATGGCGGTCGGCCTGGATGTGCGGCGACAGCGGGTGATCGGCGATCCCGTGGCCCTCGGGCCCACGGTGCTCACCCGCATTGCGGGTAACAGTGATGCCGTGATGTCGCCGACCGGCACACTCGTGTATCAGGTGGCAAACACCGACGGGTTGGTCGGGTGGGTCGGCAGCGACGGTCGGTTCGAGCCGCTGCTGACCGAGCCGAGGGCGTATGCATACCCGCGTTTCTCACCGGATGGAGAACGCATCGCCGTGTCGGTCGCCGCCGGTGGGCGGTCGGACGTATGGGTGTACGACATCGCATCCGGCACCCTCACTCGGCTCACCAACTCGGGGACGTTGAACGAGCGTCCCGAGTGGACGCCGGATGGACGAAGCGTCTTGTATCGTGCGGATCGCGGGACCCGCACGGCGATCTGGGTGCAGCCGGCCGACCTCAGTGCATCGGCAGTACCGTTGCAGGCAAGTGAGGCGCACGACTACTACGAGGGCGTGGTGACGCCCGACGGCAACGCCATCGTGTTCCAGATCGACGATGGCGGCGCCAGCCAGGCCGACGTGATGTACCGGGCACTGGACGGTGACACGACGTCGCATCCCATCGCCGCGACGGACTTCGTCGAGGCGCAGCCGCGCATCTCACCCGACGGCAAGTGGGTGGCGTACGTGACGGATGCCTCGGGTGCGTCGCAGGTCGTGGTGCAGCCGTTCCCGGGCCCGGGCGGGCAGGTGCAGGTCTCCGTGGCAGGGGGCTCCGAGCCGGTGTGGGCACCGGACGGCCGGCAGATCTTTTACCGGGACGGCCGGCACCTCATCGCCGCAACCGTGACCACGTCGCCGACATTCGCGGTCAGGGGACGCACGGAGGTTTTCGCGGACGAGTACGTGTTCGCACAGGCCCCACACGCCAACTACGACGTCGCGCCCGATGGTGAGCGTTTCCTGATGGTGAGGAGCGCTCAGGAGCCGGAGCTGGTGGTGGTGTACGGCTGGCTGAGCGAGCTGCGTCAGCGAATGGACGGAGTACAACAGCCGTGAGGGCGGCGGACGGCAGGAGCGACGGCATTGAGGCGATCGACGGGAACGTCACGCGTTGCGCGTTGTGCGTTGCACGCCCCCCTGCCCCTTGCACCGTGAACCCGAATGAGTGAACTGACCGAGCGACTGACCACGGCGTTGGCCGACCGCTATCGCATCGAGCGTGCGCTCGGCGCGGGTGGGATGGCCACGGTGTATCTCGCCGAGGATCTGAAGCACAACCGCAAGGTCGCGCTCAAGGTGCTGAAACCGGAGCTGGCGGCCGTGCTCGGCGGTGACCGGTTCGTCCAGGAGATCAAGACGACGGCCGCGCTGCAGCACCGTATGGACGAGTTCGTCTCCCGGATCTCGCCCGAGGGTTCCGTTCGGTTCCCTTGACCGGCATCCCCTCCCGACTGACGGCTGCTCTGGCCGACCGCTACCGCATCGAGCGTGCGCTCGGTGCGGGCGGAATGGCCACGGTGTATCTCGCCCAGGACTTGAAGCACGACCGCAAGGTCGCGCTCAAAGTGCTGAAGCCGGAGCTGGCGGCGGTGCTGGGTGGGGAGCGGTTCCTTCAGGAGATTCGGGTCACGGCCAACCTGCAGCATCCGAACATTCTACCCCTGTACGACTCGGGCGAGGCCGGCACGTTCCTGTACTATGTGATGCCCTACGTGGAGGGGGACACGCTGCGGAGTCGACTCGACCGGGAGAAGCAGCTCGGCATCGAGGAGACCGTCGAGATCGGCCGAGACGTCGCCGCCGCGCTGCAGTACGCCCATGAGCGTGGCATCGTACACCGCGATATCAAGCCGGAGAATATCCTCTTTCAGGGGAGCCAAGCCGTCGTCGCGGATTTCGGGATTGCCCTCGCCGTGAGTCACGCGGGCGGCGCGCGGCTGACCGAAACAGGTCTGTCCCTCGGGACGCCGCATTACATGAGTCCGGAGCAGGCGGTCGGGGACCGCGAGCTCGACGCGCGCAGCGACATCTACTCCCTTGGCGCTGTGCTGTACGAGATGCTGGCGGGCGAGCCGCCGCATTCGGCCGGCACGGCTCAGGCGGTCATCTCGAGGATCGTGATGGACGAGGCGGTGCCCGTTACGCAACACCGCGCCGCCACGCCGCCGCACGTCGCAGCGACGCTGCGGAAGGCACTCGCCAAGGTCCCGGCTGACCGCTTCACGTCGGCTCGTGATGTCGCCGAAGCGCTGGTGCGCCCCGGGCTGGTGGACACTTCCGGACTGGAGAGCGCCACTCCAACCCGTCGGGCCTGGCTGCGCGACTGGCGTTCCATCGGGGCGATCGCGGTCGCGATCGCGGGCGTGGCGTACGGGCTGCTCGGGGGGGGGCAGCCCACAGCACCCACGCGTCCGGTCGTGCGCTTCACGCTCGGACTCCCGGCCGATCAGGAGCTGGTCGGGCAGTTCTTGCCGATCGCCGTCAGCCGCGATGGCAGCCGGCTCGCCTACGTCGGCGTCGGAGGAGAGTACGGGACGTCCCGGCAGCTCTACAGCCGCCCGCTGGCCCAGCGATCCGCATCGCCCGTTGCCGGCACCGAGGGTGGCGGCAGCCTGTTCTTCTCGCCGGATGGGGCGTCGCTGGGGTTCTACGCGGGCAGCAGCATCCGGAAGGTCCGGATCGACGGCGGCCCGGTCGTCACGCTCGTCGACAGCACGCGCCGATGGTATGCCACTGCGACCTGGACCGATGACGGGTACGTCGTGTTTCCCAGTGAGACCGACGCGCTGGCCCAGGTGCCGGACGTCGGTGGTGCGGCTGAGATCATCTACCGGGACAGGAGCGTTGTTGTTGCGCAGCCGATCAGCCTGGGCGGTTCCGATATCCTGTTCGCGCGTTGCAGGCCGGAGGTCTGCTCCCACAGCGTCGAGCTCGTCGTGCTCGATCGATCGTCGGGGCGAATCACCACGGTTCAAGAGGTGCCGAGCCCGAACCAGATCGGCTTTGCGCCACCCGATCTCCTCCTTTATCTGGTGGAGGAGAACGACGTCGAGGTCCTGTACGCGGTGCCCTTCGATGCCGAGCGGCGAACGGTTACCGGCAAGGCCGTGCCGCTGGACGGGGGTGTCCGCAATTTCGCCGTCGCGGAGTCGGGGACGCTCGTCATCGTACGGCGTCCAGAGAACGTGGAAGCCGAGTTGATGCTCGTGGAGCGGAGTGGCGCCGCGCGTCCGTTGGCGGAGCAGCGCCGCGACTACCTCTTCCCCCAGTTCGCACCGGACGGTGGACGGCTGGCGGTGGAGATCCACGACGAGTCGGGCGGCCACATCTGGGTATACGACCGGGCCGCCGGGACGCTCGCCCGTCTGACGAGCCGGGGGCACAATTCGCGGCCCGTATGGTCACCGGATGGCTCGGAGATCGCCTACGCGTCAGCGCGTGACTCGCTGTCCGGCGTCTACCGGATGCGGGCCGATGGCGGCGGAGACGAGCGTGCGATCGGTCGGAGCGGCACGACGACGGGGTTCACCGACGTCTCGTGGTCACCCGATGGCCGGCTGATCGCGTATGCGGGCCGTACACCAACCGGGCCGGCTCGTGACCTGTGGGTCGTCGCGACCGATCCGGACAGTGCCGGGCGGCCGGTGGTCGAGACCCCCGCCGACGAGTCGCGTCCCGTCTTTTCGCCGGATGGCCGGTGGCTCGCCTACACCTCGGATGAGTCGGGTCGCCGCGAGGTGTATGTGCGTTCCTTTCCCGGTCCCGGGGGGCGCTGGCTGATCTCGACCGATGGAGGCGACGGCCCGCGCTGGAACCCCCGGGGCGGAGAGCTGTTCTATATCGGGCCCGATGGGTGGATCCATGCGGCCCAGCTCGAGTTCGGTGCCGACGTTCGGGTCACCGGACGGGAGCGGCTGTTCGATGCCCGTCCGTACACGTTCTTCACCGAGACCAGTTACGGAGTCGGCCCGAACGGGAGGGAGTTCGCGCTGATCCGGTCCGTGGGGGAGAGTCTCTCGATCGAGATCGCCGTAAACTGGAGAGACGAGGCCCGTTCGACAGTCCGTCCCATCCGGTAGGACCGGTGGGCAGCGTTCCTGAACCCACGCGCGAGAGCTGATGCCCGACCCGATGGAACGTCTCGCGAGCGCGCTCGCCGACCGCTGCCGCATCGACGAGCCCGCCACCCTGGTGGTCGTCGAGAAGTGGCCGGCCGAGGTACGGCGAATGCTGGGGCCATGAGTATCTCATGGATGGTGGGACTGTACGACAGCAGGCAGGATGCGGCGAGTAGAACGGAACCGCACGGAAGGTTGAGACCCTTGCACGGTGAACCCTACACCTCGTACGTGAATGACTGAACCCGCAGTTCGACTGGCAGCCGCCCTCGCCGACCGCTACCGCATCGAGCATGAGCTCGGCGCCGGCGGCATGGCCACCGTGTATCTCGCGCACGACACCAAGCACAACCGCAAGGTCGCGCTCAAGGTGCTCCGGCCCGAGCTGGCCGCCGTGATCGGGGCGGAGCGGTTCCTCAAGGAGATCGAGGTCACCGCGAACCTGCAGCACCCGCACATCCTGCCGCTGTTCGACTCCGGCGAGGCGGAGGGCTTCCTGTATTACGTGATGCCCCATGTCGAGGGGCAGACACTCCGGGAGCGGCTGGACCAGGAAAAGCAGCTTCCCGTTTCCGAGGCTGTGCGGATCGCGAGCGAAGTGGCGTCCGCGCTCGACTACGCGCACCGGCGCGGCATCATCCACCGCGACATCAAGCCCGAGAACGTCCTGCTGCACGACGGCCGCGCCATGGTCGCCGACTTCGGGATCGCACTCGCCGTGAGCAGTGCGGGTGGCACCCGGATGACGGAAACTGGCATGAGCCTTGGCACGCCGCACTACATGAGCCCGGAACAGGCCATGGGTGAGCGGGACCTCGATGCCCGAAGCGACGTGTATGCCCTCGCCGCCACCCTGTACGAGATGCTCGCGGGCGAGCCGCCCTTCACCGGTCCGACCGCACAGTCGATCGTCGCCAAGGTGCTGTCCTCCCAGCCCGAGACGGTCACAACCTACCGGAAGACGGTTCCGCCGCACGTCGACCGGGCGCTGCTGCAGGCGTTGCAGAAGCTGCCGGCCGACCGTTTCGGGTCGGCGGCAGCGTTCTCGGCGGCGCTCGCCGGTGGTCCGGTTGCGGAGACGACCGAGCGCCAGAGCGATGCCCGGAGGGTCGGTTCGGGTGTGCCGCGCGGTGCCCTGGTCGCGCTCGGTGGTGTAGCGATCGTGCTCGCTGCCGTCGGGGCGTGGGGCTGGGTGCGCGAGGCGCCGGGCGTGTCGCGCGAGCCCGTGCGATTCACAATCGATCTCCCGGGCGGCACCTTCGCGCCGCGCACGACGAGCACGATCACCTCGCAGGTGGCCATCTCCCCGGACGGGCAGACGGTCGTGTTCGTCGGGCCGGGGCAGCCGGAGAAGCAACTGTACCGCCGCGATCTCGCGTCACTCGAGACCGTGCCGATTCCGGGCACCGAGGAAGGAGACACGCCCTTCTTCTCCCCTGACGGCCGTTGGCTCGCGTTCATGCAGGGGAACCGGCTTCGGAAGCTGGACCTGGTGACCGGTGCGGCCGTGACGTTGACCTCACTCGACCGCTCCGCGCTGATCACCGGCGCCTCGTGGAGCTCGCGGGACACGATCTTCCTGGCGCTCGAGGCGGTCGGCGGGCTGTATGCGCTGCCCGACGCCGGCGGTTCGCTCGTTCCCGTGGGGGTCGACGATACCACGAGCCTGTTCTGGTGGCCCTCGTTGCTTCCTGGTGAGCAGTGGGTAATCGTTGGCGTGCTCAACGCCGAGGCCGACGGAACGGGGAGCACCGTCGCCGCGGTCTCGCTGGAGACGGGCGAGGTGCGGGAGCTGGTGGACGGCGCATTCTTCGGGCAGTACTTGGACGACGGACTGCTGCTGCTCATGCTGCCGGATGGGACGCTCGTCACCACCGAGATCGAGCCATCGGATCCTCGGCCAAGCGACGTGCGGCAACCCGTACGGGAGACGATCGCGCGCAACGCGTCGCAGGGCCCGCACCTCGCGGTCGCACGGAACGGCACGGCGGTGTTCCTCTCCGGAGGTGAGGCGCTCAACACGGTCGTGCTCGTGGATAAGCAGGGCAGGGAGACACCGCTCCTGACGGCACCCAAGGAGTACAAGGATCCGCGCTTCTCGCCCGACGGGAGGCGGCTGGCCCTCGAGATCGCCCAGGGAAACGAGGGTGATCTGTGGATTCTCGAGCGCGACCAGGCGACGATGACCCGGGTGACGTTCGGGAGCGAGAACCTCTATCCCGTGTGGAGCCCCGACGGACAGCGCCTCGCGTACACGTCGCGCCAGAGCGGCATTGCGGGGCTGTGGTGGAAGCCGCTCGACGGCAGCGGCACTGAGGAACAGCTGCTCGCCGGGACAGAGCTTCGTTTTCCCGGCTCGATCACCCCGGATGGGAGCACGCTGCTGTACCGCGAGACCGCTGCTGCGACGGGCTTCGACATCCACGGTGTGAGCCTCACTGCCGAGCGCACCTCCACGCCGGTGCTGGTGACCCCATTCAACGAGAGCTCTCCGGAGATCTCGCCCGACGGCCGTTGGCTCGCCTACGTCTCCGATCAGTCCGGCCGCAACGAGGTCTACGTCCGTCGCTGGCCCGGCGGCGCCGCGGAGTGGCAGATCTCGACCGACGGCGGCACGGAGCCGGTGTGGGATCCGGACGGGCGGACGCTATACTTCCGCCGCACGCCGAGCCTGATCGCTGCGACGCTGGCACTGTCGGAGACGGCACTGACCGTGGTGCGGCGTGACTCGCTGTTCTCGGGCCCGTATTTCGAGAACGTCCGCTGGCCCGAGTACGACATCACCCCGGACGGCGAGCAGTTCGTCTTCATCAAGCTGGGGGACTCGACCGTGCGACCGGTCGTGGTCCTCAACTGGATCGAGCAGATCGAGCGGGGCATGGATGGACAGTAGACTGCAAAGTGCCATACGGCACGGGCCCAGGCCATTCACGAAAAGCTGCGAACGCCTCCTCTAGTCGGTAGAGGACGTCCACGATCTCGGTCTGACGGCGGCCGAGGCCCGGCATCTGGGGGGAGCTGGTCACGGAGAGCCTCTGCGCTATGTTTGCAGCACTGCGCTCTGTTCGTATCTCCACGCTACCAGAGTAGCGATGGCCGGAGGTGTCACGACGCGCCGACGCTCCGCTCGGCGCAAGCCTCACCGAACTCGTTAACCCAGTTGGACATCCACAGCCGGCAAGCCCTACCCAGATTTCGCGATATCCGATATTTTTCGCCGTCTTTTCGGCCCGATCCACACCTCTACGCGGCTAACAAGGGAACGCGCAGGCCCGCCCTCTGGCCGTGCGTGGGTCCGGTCGTTGGGGTGGACACGGCCCGAACGGTGCTTCTGACGCGAGCCGCGCGAGGCGAACGGGTGGGGGAGAGGAGGCCGCCAACAGATCACGAGCCCGCGGGGGTGTACCCGATGTCGATCACGGAGCAGTTGCGGGTCTCGTTGGCGGACCGCTACGTCATCGAGCAGGAGGTCGGGGCGGGCGGGATGGCTCGACGGGCGGTAGGGCGCATGACGGTAGGACGGTAGGAGGAAGATGACCGAAGGTGTCGATCGCCTGACCGCCGCCCTGGCCGACCGCTACCGCATCGAGCGCGAGCTCGGCGCGGGCGGCATGGCCACCGTCTATCTCGCGGAGGATCTGAAGCACGACCGCAAGGTGGCGCTCAAGGTACTGAAGCCGGAACTGGCGGCGGTGCTTGGCGCGGATCGGTTCATTCAGGAGATCAAGACCACCGCGAGCCTGCAGCACCCGCACATCCTGCCGCTGTTCGATTCGGGGGAAGCGGACGGGTTTCTGTTCTACGTCATGCCGTACATCGAGGGCGAGACCCTCCGCGACAAACTGAACCGTGAGACGCAGCTCTCCATCGACGAGGCGGTCGGGATCGCGTGTGACGTCGCCGACGCCTTGGACTACGCGCACCGGCAGGGCGTGATCCACCGGGACATCAAGCCGGAGAACATTCTGCTGCACGA